>CAYODK010000024.1:0-45617 GCA_964402695.1 uncultured Verrucomicrobiota bacterium | reverse complement strand
ACCGACCTCGCCGATCAGCCCTGTTTGCCGGGGTTTTTAACCGGACAGTAGTGATTTCACATCACTCCTCGCCGTTCTGCTGCTCGCGCCGCGGGTGGCGCTCCTCGCCGCGGAAAAGAAGGAGATGCCGAAGGAGGACGTGGTCGAGGTTCCCGCGATCAGTCCCGGCCTGTGCGTGGCCAATGTCTTCCAATCGAACATGGTGCTTCAGCGCGACAAACCGCTGCGCATCTGGGGCTGGGCCGAACCGGGCGAGGAGATCCTCGTGTCCTTCGCCGGCGAACAGGCCCGGACGACGGCCGCGGCCGACCGGTCCTGGGACGTCACGCTGCGGCCGGTGCCCGCCAACGCCGCCCCGCAGGTCCTGAGGATCCAGGGGAAGAAGGCGGCGCTGGAGTTGGAGAACGTCCTCGTCGGCGATGTCTGGGTCCTGGGCGGACAGAGCAACATGGAGTTCCCGATCAGCAACGTGGACGACGGCGAACTGGAAATCGTCTCGGCCAACTTCCCGCACGTCCGACTCCTGACCATGCCGGTTGGAAAGGGCTTCGACTCGGTCCGGAGCTTCGAGCGCCTTCACGAATGGAGCGACTGGTCCAAGCGGCACTTCCGCAAGGGCGATTGGGACCCCTGCTCGCCCGAGACGGTGCGGGAGTTCTCCGCGATCGGGTACGTCTTCGGGCGGCGGATCCATATGGCCTCCGGCATCCCGATCGGCCTGATCGACGCCTCGATCGGAGGAACCACGGTCGAAGCCTGGACGCCGGTGGACACGCTCCGGGCCATCGAGGGCGACGAGACCCGGGCGATGCTCAAGGAATGGGAGGACAGGATCGCCGCCTTCGACCCGAAGGCCGACCTTGAGGCCCGCGTGAAGGCGTACGAGAACCGGATCGCGAACCTGCGGGCGAAGGGCGAGGCGATCCCGGCCGACAGCCGGCCGCCGGACGATCTGCGGCCCGGCCCTGTCGGGGACATGAACCGGCCGGGCTGCCGTTTCGCCAGCGTGATCCAGCCGCTCCGGGGCCTGGCCGTATCCGGGGCCGTCTTCCACCAGGGGTTCAACAACTGCTTCAACGGCTCCGCCGGCGCGCGGATGTACCACCAGGTGTTCGGGAAGATGATCGCCGCGTGGCGGGACAACTTCGGCGATCCCCGGATTCCGTTCTGCATCGTCTCGCTCTGCACGGCGGGCGAACCGCAGACGCCGGAGAATTTCCTCGCGCCGATGTTCGACGCCGGGCCGTACATCCGCGAGGCGCAGTACCGCACCTTTCTCGACCTGCGCGCCGCCGGGGACCGGAACGCCGGCTTCGTGAGCAGCTTCGATCTTCGCAAGTCCTGGTACCATCCGCAGATCAAGATCCCGGTCGGCGAACGCGTCGCCAAGTGGGCGCTGGCGACACGCTACGAACTCCTCACGGGCCGGGATGCCGAGAACCACTGGCTGCCGCCGGCCGTCGAGAAGCTCGAGGCCGTCGACGGCACGCTGCGGCTCACGATGAGCACGGACGTGAAGACCCGCGACGACAGCGACGGCCGGATGCTCGGCTTCGCCCTGGCCGGCCCGGACCGGCGCTTCCATCCGGCCGCCGCCGACTGGCTCGCGACCGGGTCGAACGACGGCCGGAACCGGGAGGAGAAGAACCGCAAGGTCCTCGTCCTCAGGAGTCCGTTCGTTCCCGCGCCCGTTCACTTCCGGTACGCCTGGGCGCGGAACCCGATGGGAAACGTCGTCAACCCGCTCGGGGTTCCGCTCGCCGCGCAGCGCAGCGACGACTGGGTTCTGGAGGAGACCCCCGTGAAGGTCGATCCTCCGCCGGGCCTGTCGGAAGACGCCGCCCGGCGTCATGCGGGCAACCGGCTGCGGCAGGAACTCGAACGCGCGGATCGCGAGCGACGGCTCCGGGAGGCCGAGGCGGTCGTGGCCGAGTTGAAGCCGCTCGTCGAAACGGAGGCGCGGCGCAACGAGACGCCTCGATGAAGCGGCACGAGTACCCAGGATCTGATGAGGAATCGCATGGCGGGCGGCGGACGGAGTCCGCCCCGGCTTTCGGCAAGGGGGGGCGGGGTTTGTCCGGAGGGAGGACGCCATGAAGAGCGACCCACGGGCGCGGGTGCGGGCAACGATGGCAACGGTCTTGCTCGCCATGACCTGCCTGCGGGCGGCGGTCTCCGCAGAGTCCCCGGCGGCAGTCGCGCCGCTGCCGCGCGCCCACGCGCACAACGACTACGAACACCCGCGGCCGCTGCTGGACGCGCTGGACCACGGATTCTGCAGTGTCGAGGCGGACGTATGGCTCGTCGACGGACGGCTGCTCGTTGCGCACGAGAGGAATCAGGTGCGGCCGGAGAGGACGCTGCAGGCGCTCTATCTCGACCCGCTGCGCGTGCGCGCGGAGCGGAACGGCGGCCGGATCCATCCCGGCGGTCCGTCGGTCACGCTGCTCGTCGACATCAAGTCCGACACGACCAACACCTACCGAGCCCTCGTCACGACCCTGAAGCCCTACGCGGCCATGCTCACCCTATTCGGGCCTGACCGCACCGAGCCCCGTGCGGTCTCGGCGATCCTCTCCGGAAACCGTTCGCGCGGCCTGATGGAGGCGGAACCGTTCCATCATCTGGGCTTCGAGGGTCGACCGGAGGACATGTTCGGCTCCGCCCCGCCCCAGTTCATGCCGCTGATCAGCGACAACTGGTCGCGCCATTTCAGGTGGCGGGGTGCCGGCGCGATGCCGGAGGCCGAGCGATCCCGGCTGCGGGAACTGGTCGCCCGTGCGCACGGCCAGGGGCGTCGCATCCGGTTCTGGAACATCCCCGACATGCCGGCGGGCTGGTCCGCCGTGATGGAGGCCGGGGTCGACCTGGTCAACACGGACAACCTCCCCGGCTTTCGAGACTTCTGCCTGTCCCGTGAGGGCACGGCGACAGGTGCGACGCGCGCGCCCTGATCCGAGAACGCGGGCGGCCCTGTGTTCGGCCACAGTGCCCGCTTCCGGCCGCAGCATCGGGCGGGGGGACTCAGTGCCCCAGGTGTTGCCGGAAGAAGCGGGTAACCTCGCGAAGGACGAGGGGGAGGAAGAGGGCCGAGTCGTAGTGGCCGGCGGGCAGAAGCAGGGTCTCGGGGCCGCCCATGGCCTCCCTCAGACGCGCGCTGGTTGACGGCGGGATCGTGAGGTCGAATCGCGCCTGGATGAGCAGGGCGCGGCGGGCGTCGATCCGCGAGGCGACGCGCAGCGGATCCCATTCGATCTCCTCGCGCAGCCGCGCCTCGTACTCCGGGATTGTCCAGCCCAGCGGCTCCAGCATCTTCCGTCGCCGCCGGGCGACATCGAAATCCCTCGACCGCGCGAGGATGTACGGAAGATCGCCGCCGCCCAATCCCAGCACCGTCGCCCGGATGCGGGGATCCACGCCGCTGACGAGGCAGCCCTGGATGGCGCCGACGCTCAGTCCGAGGCACCCGATGCGCGCGCGGTCGATCTCGGGCCGGGCGGACATCCAGTCGACGACGCGAAGGTGTCCCTCCAGGGCATCGCCCAGCAGGTCGTTCAGCCCCTCGACCTGCCGGTACTGGCTGAACCTGTGGGTCCGGCGCGCGAGCACGGCGGAGAACCCCTCGCGCGCCAGGTGGCGGGCGACGATCCGCTCGACCGGGTAGTCGCCGCCCAGGATCGGCAGGACGAGCACGGCGGGTCCGACGGCGTGGCCTGTCGCAGGCCGGTACCATTCCACCTGTTGCGGCCCGTGGCCCGTGCCGGGGGCCGCGGGTTCGAAGGACCACACCTCCCGCACATGGCCCCACCCCTTGTCCGCCTCCAGCCGCTCCTGACGGAAGGAATCCACCGCGGACCTCGGCCCGCGGGGAAGAGAGGGAAGGGGGGTGTCCGCCACGGGGCCCGGGTACCGGGGGTCCATCGGCAGGCGGCCGACGCCCAGGGCGAGCGCCATCGCCAGGAGGCCGAGGGCGATCGAGACGCGTCGCGGCCAGCGTCGGACCCTCCGTCGCGCCAGGCCGGCGGCGCCGGAGTCCGTTTCTTGTGGGCGAGCCGTATCCATCGCAGGCGGTCACGCCGCCGTGGGTGCGCCGCAGTCGCCATCGCCCCGGGGCTTCGCGGCGGACCCCCGGGGCGGGGCCGGCCTACCGCTGGTCCATCGGGACGAACGGCCGGTGGGCCGGTCCGTTGTAGACCTGGCGCGGGCGGCCGATCTTCTGGACCGGGTCGCGCCGGTTCTCGAGCCAGTGGGCGATCCAGCCCGGCAGGCGGCCGAGCGCGAAGAGCACCGTGAACATGTTCGCGGGGATGCCCATCGCGCGGTAGGCGATGCCGGTGTAGAAGTCGACGTTCGGGTAGAGCGCCCGTTCCTGGAAGTAGGGCTCGGCGAGGGCCTTCTCCTCGAGCTCGACGGCCAGCTGCAGGACCGGGTCGTTCTGCATGCCCAGCCGCGCGAGGAGCTTCATGCAGGTCTCCTTCGCGATGCGGGCGCGCGGGTCGTAGGTCTTGTAGATGCGGTGGCCGAAGCCCATCAGGCGGGCGCGCGGGTCCTTCTTCTTGGCGCGCTCGATGACGCGGTCCACCTTGCCGCCGTCCTCGCGCAGGATCCGCTCGAGCATCTCGATCACGGCCTGGTTCGCGCCGCCGTGCAGCGGGCCCCAGAGCGCGCAGATGCCCGCCGCGATGGAGGCGTAGAGGCTGCTGCCGGCGCTGCCGACGAACCGCACGACCGACGTCGAGCAGTTCTGCTCGTGGTCCGCGTGCAGGATCAGGAAGAGGTTCAGCGCGCGCACGACGACCGGGTCGGGCCAGTAGTCGTTCACCGGCGACGAGAACATCATGTTCAGGAAGTTCTCGCAGTAGGTCAGCCGGCGGCTCGGGTAGACGAAGGGCTCGCCGATGGACTTCTTGTACGAGAACGCGGCGATCGTGCGCAGCTTCGAGAGGAGACGCGTGACGGTGATGTCGATCGGCTCCTTCAGGTCCTCCTGCTCGATCTCGGGATAGAACGACGACAGCGAGACGACCATCGCCGAGAGCACGGCCATCGGGTGCGCCTGCTCGGGGTAGTTCAGGAAGAAGTCCCGCATGTCCTCGTGGATCATCGAGTGCCGGTTCATCAGGTCGGAGAAGCTCTGCCACTCCTTCCGGTCCGGCAGCTTGCCCATGATCAGCAGGTAGGCGACCTCGAGAAACACGCAGTGCTCGGCAAGCTCCTCGATCGCGTAGCCGCGGTGGCGGAGGATGCCCTTCTCGCCGTCGATGAACGTGATGTCGCTGAGGCACGCGCCCGAGTTCACGAAGCCCGGGTCGAGCGTGATCAGGCCGGTGTCCCGGCGCAGCGCGGTGATGTCCACCGCCTTCTCGCCCTCGGTGCCCGTGAGGACGGGATACGACCACGACTGGCGGCCGTAGGTGAAACGAACCGACTCCGGGGCCTTCTTCTTCGGGCTCATGGGCGCTCCTCCCGGCGGGTGGAACCGGACGCTATGGGGACGGGTCAGGCCTTGGCGACCTTCCCCGCCTTCAGGCAGGACATGCAGACCTTCCGGCTGACCGGACGGCCCTTTTCCATGATCCTGAGCTTCTGGAGGTTGGGAAGGAAACGGCGGCGGGTCACGCCCGTGGTGTGCAGGCCGATCCCGCCCTTCTTCTTGGCAAGACCGTGACGGACGATGGTGTTGCCCGACATCGGGCCCTTGCCGCAGATTTCGCAGATCTTGGACATGACGAACTCCTCGCCGGACCATTTTCCAGCGCGCCGGATGATAGTCGGAAACAGGCGCTCTGCAAGCCGATTCTCAGGATTGACGGCCGGGTATGGGGAGGGCCCGCGGCCTCGCGGGCCGCCACCGGGAGCCCCCGAAGGGGGCGCGGCGCAAGGGTCAGGGCCGTGTGCGCCCCGCTTCGCGGAGCTTCCGGAGGCGCTCCTGCATGGCGCGGGCGCGGTCCGGATCCCGGGCGATGCGGTTGTCCTGCTCCGCGACATCCGAGGAGAGGTCGAACAGAAGCCCTTGCGGATCCGAGCCCATCTCGGTGTTGGTGTTGAGGTTCCGTTTCGGACCCTTGCCGGGCTCGATGTACTTGGCCTGTCCCTCGCGCAGCGACAGGACGTTGGCATGCTCGATGACGTGGTCGCGGCCGGACTTTGAATTGCCCAGGAAGGCGGCCAGGGTGTCGAGGCTGTCCGGCGCGTCCTCCGCGGCCAGCGTCTGGCCGGTCAGGGCGGCGAAGGAGGCGAGGAAATCGACCTGCGAGACGAGGGCGTCCGAGACGCCCGGCTTCACGCGACCGGGCCAGCGGACGATGAGGGGGACGCGGGTGCCGCCCTCGAAGGCGCTGTACTTGCCGCCGCGCAGGGGGCCGGCCGGGCGGTGGTCGCCGAGTTTCTCGACGGCCTGGTCGCGGTAGCCGTCGTCGACGACCGGTCCGTTGTCGCTGCTGAGGATGACAAGCGTGTTGGCCGCCAGCCCCAGCCGGTCGAGCGCGCCGAGGATCTCCCCCGTGCACCCGTCGAACTGGGCGATGACGTCGCCGCGCGGGCCCATCTCCGTCGCGCCGACGAAGCGGGGGTGGGGGACGCGCGGGACGTGGATGTCGTGGGTGGAGAAGAAGAGGAAGAAGGGCCTGGCGCGGTTCTTCTCCATGAACGCGACGGCCTTCTTCGTGATGACGTCGGCCATGTCCTCGTCGACCCAGCGCGCCGCCCTGCCGCCGCTCATCGTGCCGATGCGGCTGATGCCGTTGACGATCGTCTGGTCGTGGCCGTGGCTCGGGTGCATCTTCAGCAACTCGGGATTGGCCTTGCCGGTGGGCTCGTCGCCGACCTTCTGGCCGTAGCCGACGCGGATGGGGTCGGCGGGGTCGAGGCCGACCACGCGGTGGTCCTCGACGTAGACGCAGGGCACGCGGTCGCCGGTCGCCGGGATCAGGAAGCAGTGGTCGAAGCCGATCTCCAGCGGCCCGGGCTTGATGTCGCCGTTCCAGTCGAGGTCGCCCGTGCCGAGCCCGAGGTGCCACTTGCCGACCACGGCGGTCGTGTACCCGGCCTTCCTCAGCACCGACGCGAGGGTCGTGCGGCCCGGCTCGATGATCGCGCCGGCGTTCCCCGCCAGGATGCCGGTGCCCTTGCGGCGCCAGGCGTACTCGCCGGTCAGCATCGCGTAGCGCGACGGGGTGCAGGTGGCCGACCCGCAGTGGCCGTCGGTGAACCGGAGGCCCTCGGCGGCGAGGCGGTCGACGTTCGGCGTCTTCACGCGGGCCGCGCCGTAGCAGCCGACGTCGCCGTAGCCGAGGTCGTCGGCGTAGATCAGCACGATGTTCGGACGGTCCGCCGCGGCCGAGAGCAGGCAGGTGGCAAGGACCGTCAATCCAGCGAGGCGAAGGATCTTCATGGCCACATGATGGTTCGACCGGCGGCGGGTGGCAAGCGCACAGAGAACGCCGAACACCGAACATCCATCACCGAACATCGAACGGCGGACCCAACATCCAACATCCAACACCTCCGAACTTGAAACCTGAAACTTGGAACTTGAAACTCCCCCGCCCCGCCCTTCCCGCTCGCCGCGGCGGGCGCGGCGTGGTACCACCTCCGCGGGGTTTCCAACCCTTGGAAGGCCGGGCGGTCCGGGCTTCCAACCCTTGGACGATCGACGACGCCGCGCCGCGGGCGGGGTGGGGGGACGTGTGGATCGCAGGCTGGCCAGAGTCCTGTTCGCCGCGTGCGCCGTGCTGCTCGGCGTGCTGTTCCTGCTGCCGCTCGGCATGGTCGTCAGCGGCGGGTTCTTCTCGGGCGGCCGCTTCACGCTGGCGCATCTCGCGGGCGTCTTCCGCAACCCGGTCTACGCCGAGGGCCTCCGCAACAGTCTCGGCATCGCGCTCGGCACGACGGCGCTGGCCGCGGCGATCGCGATCCCGCTGGCGTGGATGGCCAACCGCTACGACTTCCCCGGCAAGCGCGCGGCGGGCGCGCTGCTGCTCGTGCCGATGATCCTGCCGCCGTTCGTCGGCGCGATCGGCGTCCAGCAGGTCTTCGGCGTGCAGGGTTCGCTCAACGCGCTGCTGGGGCTCGGGCCGGTGGACTGGCTCGCGCGGGGCCGGACGCTGGGCGTGGTCCTTCTGCAGGCGCTGTCGCTCTACCCGGTGCTCTACCTCAACGTCGCCGCGGCGCTGGCGAACGTCGATCCCGCGATGGAGGAGGCGGCGGAGAACCTCGGCTGCACGGGCTTCCGGAAGTTCCGGCGCATCACCGGGCCGCTGATCCTGCCCGGCGTCTTCGCGGGCGGGGCGATCGTGTTCATCTGGAGCTTCACGGAGCTGGGCACGCCGCTGATGCTCAACGTCACGCGCTGCGCGCCGGTGCAGGTCTACGACGCGCTCAAGGAGGTCGGGTCGAACCCGTTCCCGTACGCGCTGGTCTTCGTGATGCTCGTCGCGTGTCTCGCGATCTACGGCCTGGCGCGCGGCCTCTTCGGGCGGCGGGCGCACGCGATGCAGAGCAAGGCGGCGACGGCGGCGGCGACGGTGCGCGTCGGCGGGCTGCGCGGCGCGCTCGTGCTGCTGCCCTTCGCGGTCGTCATCGGGCTCGCCCTGCTGCCGCACCTCGGCGTGATCCTGACCAGCCTCGCCGCGCCGGGCGGCTGGTACCGCAGCGTCGTGCCGGAGACGCTCACCGCCGCGCATTTCGCCGACGCGCTCGGGCACCCGCTGACGGTCGGCAGCATCCGCAACAGCCTCGTCTACGCGTCGCTCGCGGTGGTCTTCGACCTCGTCGTCGGCGTCGCGATCGCGGTGGTGGTCGTGCGGAGCGACCTGCGCGGCCGCGGCTGGCTGGACGCCCTGGCCACGCTGCCGCTCGCCGTGCCGGGCCTCGTGATGGCGTTCGGCTACCTCGCGCTCAGCACCCGCCTCGGCAACGCCGGGTGGGTCCGCGAGAGCCCGTTCTGGCAGCACCTGCTGGACATCCGGACCAACCCGACGCTCTTCCTCGTGATCGCCTACGCCGTGCGGCGGCTGCCCTACATGGTGCGATCGGCCGTCGCGGGCCTGCAGCAGACGGCGCCGGTCTTCGAGGAGGCCGCGGCGAACCTCGGCGCGCCGCCGGCGACGACGCTCCGGCGCATCACGCTGCCGCTGATCTCGGCGAACCTCGTCGCGGGCGGGCTGCTGACCTTCGCGTTCAGCATGCTCGAGGTCTCGGACAGCCTGATGCTCGCGCAGCGCATGGACTTCTACCCGATCACGAAGACCATCTACGAGCTCTTCGCCTTCCTCGGCGCCGGCCCGCACCTGGCGGCCGCGCTGGGCGTCTGGGCGATGGCCTTCCTCGCCGTGACCATCGTCGGCGCGAGCCTTCTGCTCGGGCGGCGCATGGGCGCCCTGTTCAGGGTCTGATCACGCGACCGCCCACCAGTCGCGCCCCTCGACGAGCCCCATCGCATCGAGGCGCGGCCGGATCAGCCCGCGCGCGCCACGCGAGCCGACCGCCGCCAGCACCGCGGGACGGGTGTGGCGCGCGAGCAGGCCGGGAAGGTCTCCGGGCGCCACGACGGGCCGGCCGCGCCGGGTGCGGCCGATCTTGCGCGGGTCGATGTCGACGAACGCCTCCGGGACGACCCCCTCGTCCGCGAGGTGCCGCGCAATCTTCGGGCCGATGTCGCCCGCGCCCCAGATGTAGAGCGCGTCCCGGCCGTGAAGCGGGCCGGCGGCCAGGAAATGGGCCTTGGCGCGCCGGAAGCTCTCGGGGGAATAGCGCGGATCCGCGCGGGTCAGCCGGTCCGGCCGCTCGCGCCAGCGGAGCAGCGTCTCCGGCAGCTTCGCGAAGCGGGCGCCGGCAAGCATCAGGCGGAGCCAGAGGTCGTAGTCCTCGGCCCAGCCCATGTCCCGGTAGCCGCCGACCCGGTCGAGCCACCCGCGGCGGATCATGACCCCGGGGTGGGGCAGCGGGCTCTCGACGAACATCTCGCGCCGGATGTCGGCGTCGGTCAGCAGCCCGTTCATCCAGTCCACGTAGACGGCGAGCCCCTCGCGCACCGCCTCCGCCGGGAACGCCTCGACGCGGCAGGCCACGAGGGCGGCCTCCGGGTGGGCGTCGAGATGGGCCGCCTGCCGCGCCAGGCGCTCCGGGTGCGCGAGGTCGTCCGCGTCCATGCGCGCGATGAGCGGGGCGCGGCACGCGGCGAGGCCCTCGTTCAGCGCGGCGACGATGCCGCCGCGGCGGGCCCGCCGGAGCACCCGGACGCGCGGATCGGCGGCGGCGCGGGCGTCCAGGATCGCCGCCGTCCCGTCGGTCGATCCGTCGTCGACCGCAACGACCTCGACATCGGCGAGCGTCTGCGCGGCGAGGCTTTCGAGGGCCTCCCCGAGCGTCGCCTCCGCGTGGAGGCAGGGCATCAGCACCGAGACCGCGGGCATGGCGCGATTCTACATCATCGCCGCCGTCCGGGCATCGCCGCCCTCCGCGGTTCCGGGGGAGCGGACGAAGGTCGCGCGTAACCTTCCGGGTCCGGCATTCGTATCCCCTTGAATGACCCGGCGTCGCGGCGTCGCGTTTCGGAGGATGAAGGTATAGAATCAAAGGATCGCGCTCCGGCGCGGGAAGCGGGGAGAGATGAAATCGCTGGCATGGATTCCGGTGGCGTTGCTGCTCGGCCTGGCGCTGGGCGCGTGGCCCGCCAAGAACGAACTGAAGCAGTTGCGCGAGGAGACGGAGAAGCTCCGCAAGGAGGCGAAGTCGCGCGCCTCGGGCGCGGGCACGCTCGGGCAGCTGACCCAGATCATGCGGATCCCGGACCAGGCCCCGCCGCCGAAGCCCGAGGCCGCGAAGCCGGCGGCGACGAACGCGGTCGTGGCGGCGGACGGCGACTCCACCAACCGTCCGCCGCGCCGCCGCCCCCCGTTCGCGGAGATGCGGCCGCGACCCGGGGACGACCGGTCCATGCGCGAGCGCATCGATGCCGGCATGGACGCGTGGAGGATGCGGTCGGACATCGCCCGCAACAACTTCGTCTCGAAGGCCGGCTTCGACGCCGCGAAGGCGGCCCAGTTCGACGTGCTCACGCAGGCGATGAACCTCCGCCTCAAGGACCGCCTCTCCAAGTTCGCCGCCGAGGTGAAGGACGGGAAGAGGATCACGCCCGAGTCCGGCGCGCGCATCATCAACGACCTCTCCGGCGCGGTGGTGATGACCTACGACGAGATGGACCGCACGCTGCCGGACTGGCGGGGCAGCGACGTGGGGCGGTTCGACATGGCTGATTTCATCGACCCCTCCGTCGCCGAGCCGTTGATCGACATCGAGGGCGAGATCCGTCGCGCCGAGGGGGAGCGCGCGCCGTGATCCGCTTCTGGCGCCAGACGTTCCTCGTGCTCCGCAACGAACTGGCGGACGCGCTCCGCAGCCGTCGCGCGATCGTCGTGCTGCTGCTCTACGTCGCGGCGGGCGTGCTGACGACCAACTCGTCGATCAGCCTCCTGCAGAAGATCGAAGGCGAGTTGAGCGAGGTGCTGCAGCTCGAGGCGTCGGGCCAGGCGGGCACGGTGACCAGCGCGATGTGGAAGTCCGACCGGTTCCGCCGGATGGTCGCGCAGGCGGCGGGCGACAAATCGCTCGTCGACGACCTGATGGGCACGCCGCCGATCGTGCTGATCTACGGCGGCCTCGCCTTCTTCTACACGCCGATCCTCGCGATCCTGATCTCCGCGCCCCGGATCGCGGAGGAGCTGTCGTCCGGCTCGGCGCGCTACGCGCTGCTGCGGACCTCGCGCCTCTCGTGGAGCACGGGCAAGTTCCTCGGGCAGATCGCGCTGGCGGGCATGGCCCTGGTGCTGAGCGGAATCGGCGCGTGGCTCGTCGCGCGCATGCGGATGGCCGCCAGCGAGGGGCCGGAGGTCGCGACCGGAATGCTGCTGGCCGCCGGACGCGCGTGGGTCTTCTCGACCGCCTACGTGGGGCTCGCGACGGGACTGTCGCACCTGACGCGCGCGCCGGGCCGCGCGACGGCGATCGGCCTGGTCGGGCTGCTGGCCTTCGGCATTCTCGGGTGGGCGTCGGACCGCTACTACGGGCCCGGCCTCCGGCAGCTCTGGCACCTCGGGTCGATCCTCACGCCGCAGGCGCACCGGCTCGACCTGTGGCGCTGGGACCCCGCGCGGCTCGTGCCGGCGGTCGTCCACCTTGTCACGCTCGGCTGGGTCTTCCTGCTCGGCGGCTACGCGTGGTTCCGGAGGCGCGACCTGTGAAGGCGGCCCTCGAGTGGCGCGGGGTCGCGAAGCGCTTCGGAAAGACCCGGGCGCTGGACGGCCTCAACCTGGCGGTTCCCGCCGGCTCGATCACGGGGCTCGTCGGCAGCAACGGCGCGGGCAAGACCACCGCGATGGCCATCGCCGGCGGCATGACGACGCCCGACGCCGGCGCCGCGATCCTGTTCGGCGAGGCGCCGTTCGACCCCGACCGCCACGCCGGACGGTTCTCGCTGCTGCCGCAGGATTCGGAGCTCCCCCGCGAGGGCCGCACGCGCGAACTGCTCGCGTTCTACGCCCGGCTCCAGGGGCTGGACGCGCGCACGGCCCTGGCCGAGGCGGACCGCATGCTCGATCAGGTGCACCTCACCGACCGCGCCCGCTCGCCGGCGCGGACGCTGTCGCACGGCATGCGCAAGCGGATCATGATCGCCCAGTGCTTCCTCGGCGCGCCGGAGGTGGTGCTGCTCGACGAGCCCCTGAGCGGGCTCGATCCGCGCGAGGTGGCGGCCATGCGCGATTTCATCGTCGCGCAGCGCCGGCGCCGGACGATCGTCATCTCGTCGCACAACCTCCACGAGATCGAGCTGCTCTGCGACCACGTCGCGTTCGTCGAGAAGGGGCGCACCGTCCGCTCCGGTCCGATCGAGGCGATCACCGGCAGCCGCGGCGTCCTCGTCTACACCCTCGGCGCGGGCGCCGCCCCGCCGGAGGAGGCCCTCGCCGCGGCGCTGCCCGGGGCCTCGTTCGTCTTCGATGCCGAGGATGGCGAACTGACCTGCCGCTTCGACGCGGACCGTGCGACGCCCGACGCCGTCAACGCGACCGTCCTGCGCGCCCTGCTCGATGCCTCCGTCCCGATCCTCGCCGTCGCCCGCGGCACCCGCCTCGAGTCCGAGTACCTGCGGCAGTCGGGGTGACGGCCATGAACTGCTTTGTCGTCTACGGTGTCCTGCGGCTTGTCCGCCGGTCGCAGTACTACCCGGTGTCGAGACGCGACGCGGCGGGGGAAAAGGAGTAGGCTCCGCCGGGCAGGACGCATGTTCCGATGCCCCTGCCGCAACGCAGGAGGCCGTGACCATGTCCAAGTCCCACGATGCGAAACGCGCCGCGAAGAAGCCCCCGCAGAAGACCCTGATGGAGAAGCGCCAGGCGAAGCGCGACAAGAAGAACCGGCCGGCGTCCCTGGGCGCCTAGCCGGCGGCCGTCGCCTTGGCTTCGAGTTCCTCCCATCGCCGGTAGCAGGTCTCAAGTTCGGGGACGATGTCCTCCGACCGTTTGCGCGTCCGCGCGATTTCCTCGGGCGGGCCGCGATAGAGCGCCGGGTCGGCCAGCCGCACGTGCAACTGGTGCTGCTCGGCCTCCAGCGCTTCGATTCGGCCGGGCAGGGCGTCCAGCTCGCGCCGTTCCTTCTCCGTCATGCGCCGCGGGACCGGCGGACGCGTCGGCGCGGGCGGCGCCTTCTTCTCCGGCGCTGCGGGCGGGAGCCGGCGCTGGGCGGCCCAGTCGTCGTAGCCGCCGACGTACTCGTTGACGTACCAGCCGTCGTCCGGCCCCAGCCATCCGCCGGGCCGGTCGCCGGGGTGCTTCTCGAAGGCGAGGACGTCCGTGACGACGTTGTTGAGGAAGGCGCGGTCGTGGCTGACGAGCAGCACGGTGCCGCGGTAGGCGTCGATCTGCTCCTCGAGCATCTCCAGCGTGTCGAGGTCGAGGTCGTTGGTCGGTTCGTCGAGCACCAGCACGTTGGAGGGCTGCACGAAGAGGCGCGCGAGAAGCAGGCGGTTGCACTCGCCGCCGGAGAGCGTGGCCACGCGCTGGCGCGCCCGTTCGGGGGCGAACAGGAAGTCCTGCAGGTAGCCGATGACGTGCCGGCGCGTGCCGTTGATCTCGACGAAGTCGCGCTCGGAGGCGATGGTCTCGATGAGCGTCTTCTCCCCGTCCAGCTGTCCGCGGAATTGGTCCGAGTAGGCGATCTTCAGGTTCGTGCCGTGCGCGATGACGCCCGCGTCCGGCGCGAGCCCGCCGGGGGTGCCCGCCTCGAGCAGCAGGCGGAGCAGCGTCGTCTTGCCGCAGCCGTTGGGGCCCAGGATGCCGACCTTGTCGCCGCGGGAGAGCAGGAAGTTGAAGTCGCGGATCAGCGGCCGGCCGCCGAACCCGAAGGCGACGCCCTCGGCCTTCAGGACCACCTGGCCCCCGCGCTCGGCCTCTTGGATCGTCATGGAGACCGCGCCCTGCCGCTCGCGCCGGGCCCGGCGTTCGGCGCGCAGGGCCTGCAGCGCGTGGATCCGGCCGACGCTGCGCGTGCGCCGCGCCTTCACGCCCTGCCGGAGCCAGGCCTCCTCCTTCTTCAGCCGGCGGTCGAGGTCCTTCCAGGCGAGATCCTCGGCATGCAGGACCTCCTCCTTGCGGACGAGGAACGTGTCGTAGTCGCAGCGCCAGTCGATCAGCCGTCCGCGGTCGAGCTCGACGACGCGCGTGGCGAGGCGGCGCAGGAAGGAGCGGTCGTGGGTGACGAACAGGAAGGTGCGGCACGCGCGCAGAAGGTAGTCCTCGAGCCACGCGATGGAATCGAGGTCGAGGTGGTTGGTGGGCTCGTCGAGCAGCACGAGGTCGGGCCGGCCCATCAGCGTCCGGGCGAGCAGGACGCGCCGGCGGGTGCCGCCGGACAGCGTGGCGAAGTCGGCCTCGGCGTCGAGTTTCAGGCGCGAGATCATCTGCCGCGCGTCCAGCTCGCCGGGGCCGTGCGGCGCGGCGTCGTCCCCCGGCGCGACGATGTCGAGCACCCGGCCCTGCAGGTGCGTGGGCACCTGCTGCGGCAGCCGGCCGATGCGCAGACCGGGGCTGGAGACGACCTGCCCGCGGTCGGGCTGGGTCTCGCCCGCCAGGACGCGCAGCATCGAGCTCTTCCCCGCGCCGTTGGATCCGAGCAGGCAGATGCGCTCCCCGCGCTCGATGTGGAACTCCACGCCGTCGAGAAGAGGGTGTCCGCCGTACCCCAGGGTCGCGTCGATCAGGCTCAGCAGGGCCATGGGGGACCAGTATGCCGCAAACGGCCGCGCAGGCGAAGGGATGAGTGGGAACTTCGAGGTTCGGGTCCGTCTCAGTGCCGGTGCGGCGGACCGTAGGGACGTTTCCGGAAGCCGCCCGGACGACCGGGCCCGCGGGCCTCGCCCCGGGCCGGGCCGTGATCGACGACCGCGCGCACCCGGCGGCCGTTGAAGTCGCCCCCGTTGAGGTTCGGCAGGAGGATTCTCGCCGAGTCCGCGGAGACCTCGAAGACGCTGTCATGTTCCAGGATCCGGATGCGTCCCACGCGCAGCTTCGGCCCCGGCGTCGCGCGGTTGATCACGGAGATCAGCAACGGCGGGGTCAGCCCGTTGCGCGCGCCGAGGTTCACGCGCAGCCGGAGCACGTCGCCGTCCATCGGCTCGCCCACGGGGCCGCTGTCCGGCCGCGGACCGCGTTCATGCCGTCCCGGCCGCTCCGCCCGGTCCATGCGGTCCGGCCGGTCGTGGTGGTGCGCGACGTTGAGATCGACGGCGCCCCGGTAGTAGTCGAGGAAGCGGGAGATGCCGCGCAGCGCGACGCGCTTGAGCAGCTCCTCGCGCGAAAGGTCGCCGAGCAGCTCGTCGATTCGCGGCAGGTAGGCCTCGATCTCGTCACCGGCCGGCTTCATGTCCCGGATCTGCTCCAGCTGCGCGATCAGCTGGGCCTCGCAGATCTCGCGGCCGCCGGGCACGGCCTTGTGCTCGAAGCGCTTGTTCATCAGGCGCTCGATGACGCGGATCTTGTAGTCCTCGCGCATGTGCACGAGCACGATCGAGATGCCGGCCTTGCCGGCGCGCCCGGTGCGCCCGCTGCGGTGCGTGTAGACGTCCGGATCGCCGGGCAGGTCGTAATTGACGATGTGCGTCAGATCCTCCACGTCGAGCCCGCGGGCGGCGACGTCGGTGGCGACCAGGATCTGCACCCTGCGCGCGCGGAAGGCCCGCATGACGCGGTCGCGCTGGTCCTGCGAGAGGTCGCCGTGGAGCGCGTCCGATCCGTAGCCGTCGCCGGCCAGCTTCACGGCCACGTCCTGCGTCTCCTGCCGCGTCCGGCAGAATACGATCCCGTAGAAGCCCGGCCGCGCGTCGATGATCCGCTTCAGCGCCGGGTAGCGGTCGCGCGCGTGGACGGTGTAGCACTCGTGCGTCACGTTCTCCGCGCCGGCGTTGCGCCGGCCGAGGATGATCTCCTCCGGGTCGTGCAGGTACTTTCCCGCGATCGCCGCGACCTGGCGCGGCATCGTCGCGGAGAAGAGCAGCGTGCGCGCCTGCTCCGGCACATCCTTCAGGATGGTCTCGAGGTCCTCCTGAAAGCCCATGTTGAGCATCTCGTCCGCCTCGTCGAGGACGACGCGCTGGACCTTCTCCAGCCGCACGCTGCCGCGGCGCATCAGGTCGTTCAGGCGGCCCGGCGTGGCGACGAGGATGTGGACGCCGCGCGAGAGGGCGCGCATCTGGACGTGGATCGGCGCGCCGCCGTAGACGGGCAGTACGCGAAGGTGCGGCGCATGGCGGCCGAAATCGGCGAGATCCTTGGCGATCTGCAGGCACAGCTCGCGCGTCGGCGCGAGCACCAACGCCTGGATCTCGGCGCGCGCGGGGTCCGTGAGATGCAGCAGCGGCAGCCCGAAGGCCGCCGTCTTCCCGGTGCCCGTCTGCGCCAGGGCCACGAGGTCGCGCTGGCCCTTGAGGAGAAGGGGAATCACCTTTTCCTGCACGGGGGTCGGCGTCTCGAAGCCGAGCTGCGCCACGCCCTTCAACAGATCCGGGGAAAGCCCGAAGTCGGAGAAACTGCTCATGCCTCAGCATACCGCCGTCCGGCCCCCGCGGCGATCCGTTTCACGGAACTCGCCGCCGGGGTCGTCCGGGGGCTGGACCCGATGAAGCGGCCGGTCGCACCTTGACACGAGTGCATGCACCATGCACAGTGCATGCATGTCGACCAAGACCATTTCCCTGACGGTGGATGCCTACGAGCGGCTTCGCGGGGCGCGCCGGACACCGGCGGAGTCCTTCAGCCAGGTCGTGCTGCGCGCGGCATGGCCGGAATCCGCGATGACCGCCGCGGAGTACCTCGCGCGGATCGAATCCGCCCCGCCGATGTCGGACGCAAGCCTGCGCGCGATCGAGACCGCCAAGGCCGCCGACCGGCCGCCGGAGGACAAATGGACGAGGCGGTGATCCTCGAAACGACCTTCCTGATCGACCTGGAGCGTGAGCGTCGCTCGGGAAAGCCCGGTCCGGCGATGGGCCTTCTCCGCCGGCTGGGTCATGCGAGGTTGTGCATCGCCCACGCGGTGGCCGGGGAGCTGGCCGCGGGACTGTCCCTCGCTCGCCGCGAGGCGTGGGAGGCGTTCGTGGCGCCCTTCCGACTTCTTGACCACACCCCCGATGTCGACTGGCACTACGGACGGCTGTTCCGCCATCTCCAGGCGGACGGCCGGCTGATCGGGGCGAACGATCTCTGGACCGCCGCCACCGCCCTCGCCCACGAACTACCGGTGGTCACTCGGAACCAGAAGCACTTCCGGCGAATCCCCGATCTTCGCGTGCTGACCTACGGGCCGGGAGCCTCAGCATGAACCTGCGCTCAGAACTTGGCAGGGCGGCGGCGGTGACGCTTTTCCTGGCCGCCTGGCGGGTGCCCGCCCACGCGGAGCCCGGCGGGGTGAGGCTGCTCTTCTCCGGCACGAATGACGTCCGCGACACGTGGGGCCTGCTGCACTTCGCCGCGACGCCGATGCAGAAGGTCGCGGATTGCCCGTCGCCGGGCTTCCTCCCGGCCCTCTGCCGTCCGTCGACAGGCGGGACGTGGGAGGTCTACGGACAGGCCTTTGATCGCGGCGGGCCGGCCCGCGAGCCGTTCGAGGAGACCAACGCGTGGAGCATCGTCCGTGCCGTCACGCGCGACGGCATCGCGTTTGCGGACAAGGAGACTGTCTTCACGGGGCCGCCCGGCGCGTGGAGCGACCACTTCGGCCTTGCATGGAACCCGGACCGGAAGGAGTTCCTCGCGATCAAGCTGCGGATCGACAAGGGCGGCTTCGCCTACCGCGCCTTCTTCAGCCCCGACGGCCGCGCATGGACGGAGCATCCCGGCAATCCGCTCTTCTACGAAGCGGATTCCTTCGGCCTCTTCTGGAGCCCCGTCGCGAACCGCTACATCCTCACGTGCAAGTCGCTCCAGCCGCACCGCAAGCACATCAAGGACCACGGCGGGACGCACCCGCAGAACAACGACAACGACCTGCGCGACCGCCGCGTGCTGGTCGTGCGGTCCAGCGCGGACGGGCGGACGTGGGAGCCCTCCGATTCGCTCGCCGACGTGTGGAACCGCAACGGCAACTACCGGCAGGTCCCCGCGAAGTTCATGTCCGTCCCCGACGACCGCGACCCGCCGGACATGGAGTTCTACCGCGGCATCGGTTTCTGGCACCACGACCGCGCCTACATGGTCGTCCTGAACTACGCCGCGAGCCGCCTCGTGCCCGGCAAGCACGCGCCGCAGCTCGACACGGAATGGTGGACGAGCCGCGACGGGCTGCGATGGGACCGGCCGTTCCGCGGCATCAACGCGCTCGGCGACACGTTCCCCGGCGTCTACTGCATCACCGCCAACCCCGTGATCTCCGGCGGCCGGATGCTGTTCCATTTCGGCGGCCGGGTCCTTGGCGTGGACGAGGACCGGATCAGCTGCGTTGCCTCGCGCGCGAACGCCGAGTTCTCCACCGTCCCGTTCCGGATGCCCGCGGAGGACCTCGTCCTCAACGCGGCCGCCCCGTCCCCCGAACGGGCGTTTGCCACGCAGCAGGCCTACGTGATGGCCGGAGTGCTCGACGAGCACGGCGCGCCGGTGCCGGGGTTCGAGCCCGAGAAGTGCGTCGTGCAGAAGGCCGACGCGGTCGACCTCCCGCTGCGGTGGGAGGGCCGGTCCGCGCGCGAACTGGCCGGCCGCACGATCGCGCTGCGGTTCTTCCTCCGGAGCGCGAGCGTCTACGCGGTCACGTCGCGCCGGGAACCATGACGCCCGTGCCTTCACGCCGGGTGCTGCAGCCGCGACCGTCCGCCTTCGCGCCGACGCTACGGCGGGACAAGCCGGTCGCGGCAATGCGTCCACTGCACAAGGTCGGCCGCGACCATCCCGCTTCGCGCTGCGCGCTACGCCGGACGAGCCGGTCGCGGATACAGGAGGCCCCGCAGGTACTGCTTGTCCGCTGGCGAGCTTCCCGTCCACGCCCGCGCATGGCATCCTCCGCCGCATGAAGACCCTTCCCGTGTCCCGGTGGATTCCCGCGGCTCTCGTCCTGGCCGGCGCGGCGCGCGCCGGCGGAGTTCCGTACGCCGATCCGTCGCCGCAGCGGTACGAACTGACGGCGCGGGCGGGCGAGATCGACCCGCGGGCCCGGCCGCACCCGGAGATCGAGTTCGTCTTCGAGAAGGCCGGGAAGCCGCAGGATCTCCAGCATGCCTGCGTCGACACGCGCGTCGCGCCGCAGGGGCGGCTCGTGATCTGGATGATGGGGCACAGCGCGCCGCTGTTCGAGCGGCTGTCGGGCTACGGCCTGCATGCGATCCGCGTCCACTACGCCAACGGCTGGTTCTCGAAGTTCGGGAAGGAGCCGCCGCCGGCCGACGACAAGTTCCTCGGGAAGATCCGGCTCGAGGCCGCGACCGGCGAGGACTTCAGCGACGCGGTCGCCATCCCGAAGCCGGACGGCATGATGGAGCGCGCCCTGCAGTTCGTGACGTGGCTCGCGAAGACGAACCCGCAGGGCCGCTGGGAGCAGTTCCTCGCGCCCGGGGGCAGCGCGCTCCGCTGGGACCGCGTCACGATGGCCGGCAGCTCGCACGGATCGACCACCTCCGCCCGCTTCGCCAAGCACCAGCGCGTCGATCGCGTCGTGATGTTCTGCGGACCGCGCGACCAGTACGAGACGTGGCAGGCGCTGCCGTCCGCCACGCCCACGAATCGCTACTTCGCCTTCAGCCACGTGCTGGACGGCGGCTGGACCGGGCACCACTACGACCGGTCGTGGGAGTTGCTCGGCCTGCACGCCTGCGGCCCGATCGTGGACGTCGACCGCGTGCCCCCGCCGTTCGGAAACTCGCGGCGATTGATCACGGCGGCCGACGTAAAGGGCGACGCGCGACGCGCGCACGGCGCGGTCACGCCCGGCGGGTCGGCGGTGAAGGACGCCTCCGGCGCGTACATTCACGAGGCGGTCTGGCGCTACCTCTTCCTGCACCCGGTGGAACAGACCGGCGCCCCGGTGCCGCAGGATCCCAACTGTCCAAAGGACCTGCGCCCGAAGCCGGCGGGCTGACGGGAGGTCCGGCGGAGGCGGGAGGGCCCGCGGCCCCGCGGGCCGATCGCTGATGCCGGACGGAGGAATTCGGTCGCCGGGGCCGGCGCCCCTTCCGATCTACGACGACCACTCGAGGGAGACGGTCTTCCCGTCCTCGGCCCGGTTGCCGGCGATCGCGTGCAGCGTGAGGTCGACGCCGCCCTCGCGGAAGACGCTTCCGACCCAGCCGACGGGCTCACGCTCGCCGAAGTTGTAGCCCAGCGCGGGCAGAATGACGCCGTGCAGCCGGTCGGCCTGCTCGCGCCGCCACACGTGCGCGTGGCCGCAGAAGACCGCCTTCACGTGGCGGTGGGGACGGAGAAGCGCGAGGAACCGGTCGGTGTCCAGAAGGTCGCCGTCGCGCTCGCCGAGCGTGTGGTGGAGGAAGAACACGGCCGGCCGGTCGGCGAGGGCCGGGAGCTGCTGTTTCAGCCAGTCCCGCTGGGCCTGTCCCAGCAGCCCCGGCGTCTTGTTCGGGAACATCAGCGAGTCGAGCAGGATCACGCGCACCGCGGCGTGCTCGATGATCGTGACGTGCTTCCCGTTGACCGGCGACTTGCCCGCGGGAGCGAGGACCTTGCCGAAGGCGGCGCGGTCGTCGTGGTTGCCGAGGGCAACGTGGACGGGCGCCTCGGCCACGACCGGCTCGAGGAGCGTCTTCAGCTCGCGGTAGTCCTCGGGCTTCCCCTCGAGGCGCGCGGCGTCGCCGCAGATGACGACGCCGTCGGGCTGGGACGCGACGACGCCCGGCACGGCGGCCTTGAGGTTCTCCCACGGCTTGAAGCCGCGGTAGGCCTCGGCGCGGTCCGCCGGGATGTGCGTGTCGGACAGCAGCGCCAGGCGCAGTCCGCCGCCCGCGACGCGGGCCGGGGCGGAGGTGCGGCACCCCGCCAGGACGAGCGCAGCGCCCCCCAGCGTGGCGGTTCGGAGAAACGAGCGGCGCGTGGCCGCGGTGTGCATGAGGATTGGCATGGGCGGTAGAATGAACCGGCGCCCGGGCGGAGTCCAGCCCGCACCCGGGCCTGCACCCGGGCCCAGGTCGCGCTGCCGATGCGCTGGACACGGATGGCGCCGCATGCGATTCCTTCCCGGCACATCGCGCCCCGGGCGCGGGGAGGGTCGCATGACACAACAGGATGCCGTGACGAAGTTCGTGGAGCTTGTCCGCGCGCGCGACGCGTCGCGCACGATGACCGCGCTGATCGTCGACTCGCCGTGGCTGCCGGGCTACGCCGGCGTGCCGACGATGGACTTCCTCTTCGATTCCACCACATGGCTCGACGTCTACAGCCGCGCCCAGCGCGATCTCGACGGCGCGGTGCTGATCCCCGGCGGGTGGGTCGAACTCGGCATGGCCGCCGAGCCGACCGGCTTCGGATCGCCCGTGAGCTGGAACCCGGCGGGGCCGCCGGACCTCCGCGCGCACCCGGCCGGGCTGGCGGGCCTCGCGCAGATGGACCCGCCCGACCCGGAGAAGGACGGCCTCATGCCGGTCATCCTGCGGCAGTACGAGCGGCTCGCCCCCGAGATGCGCGCGCGCGGCTTCCCGCCGCGGATCGCCGGCGCCCGCGGTCCGCTGGCCGTCGCCTCGCACCTGCTCGGAATCACCGACTTCCTGATGGCGACGCAGCTCGAGCGCGACGCGTGCCTCGCGCTGCTCGACCGCACCACCGAGAACTGCATCGCCTGGCTGAAGGCGCAGTTGAAGCGGATGGACGACCCCGCCGGCGTGCTGGTGCTCGACGACCTCGTCGGCATGCTTGGCCCCGAAGACGCCGAGGCGATCGCGTTCCCCATGCTCAAGCGCGTGTTCGACGCCTTCCCGGGGCTGGTCCACATCTTCCACAACGACACCCCCAACGACTCCGGCTACGGCGGACTCGCCGGCTGCGGCGTCGACGTGTTCAATTTCAGCCACGAAACCGACATCGTCGCCGCCCGCGCGAAGGTCGGCCCGGACGTCGTGCTGATGGGCAACCTGCCGCCGCTCGCGCTGCTCGTCCGCGGCACGCCGCAGGAAAGCCGCGCCGCCACGGAGGCCCTGCTGGACCGGCTGTCCGCCGCCGGCCCAATCCTCGTCTCCCCCGGCGGCGGCGTCTCCCCCGGCACGAAGCTCGAGAACCTCCAGGCCGTCATCGGAGCGGTCGAGGCGCGGATGGGTGGATGAGGGGATCCACTGCTGACCAGCCCCCCGTCGGGCGCAATGCGACCTCATAGGCTCCGATGAAAGGGACCCTCAAGAGACTGCGGTTGTCGCCGTTTCGGATCACCCTAATCCTCATCGGGTTGTTCGTCGTGGGTTGCTACGTGAAAGTGGAACTGGACTTCCGGCGCCTGAGGGAGGGGGCGCGCCTCGCGGCGAAGCGCGTAGCCTCGATCGACCCGCGGCGGCTGCGCGAGGACTGCCGGGCGTTGTGCGATCGCTGGACAGATCTCCCCAGCGATCCGGAGATGCCTGCGCATGAGAAGGTTCTGGATCTTTCGGTACAGGGACATGAGAAGCTGCTTCCCGACTCATTGCGCGAAATGCACCCCGCGTGGGTCCTCGTTGCAACCAATCATGTCCAGATTCGAGCATGGCCGTGGCCAAGGGTTCATCTCCTTGTCGTCTTCGAGGAGCTTCCTCCGGAACAAACGGATGACATGCGTGAGATCTCCGAGGGCGTCTGGCTCTACGACCAGAACACAAGGGGGCGAGGGAGTCGTCCATCCATGCCCCGCGGTCCGTAGCCAAGCCCTTGATCTCCGTCACGGAAGCCCTTGGTCCGCCGCCGCCGCTCCGGGCCGTGCCGCCGCCGGTTCGTCCAAGGATTGGAAGTCGTCGCCGGGTTGGTTCCCAATCCTTGGAGAATCGAATCCGCCCGTCCGACGCGGCGGGGGCGCCGCGTCCACGACGGCCACGAGATCCGTGCGATCCGTGGAATCCGTGGTTCGGCCGGCTCCAGCCCCGCCCCTCGTGCCTCCTCATTCGGTTGTCCCCATTCGGTTGTCATCCTCCGGCCCGGGGCGGCGGAGATTACGAGTACGATTACGATCATGATTACGAGAACGAGCGAGGGCGGACAGGGGTGCCTGCCCCACGGCCGGCCGGACTTGAAACTTGAAACTTGGAACTTGAAACTCCTCTTCCTTGGGCTTGCCCGCCGCCGCTTTCGAGGGTAGGATAGCCCGGTTTTTGGTGAAACATGCGGCTGAAGCGGACCAAGATGGGGACGATTACGACGAGGCGCGGGAGCGCCTGAGCCGGTCCACGGCCGCGTTCCCGCCCCGCATCCGCGGGGCTTTTTTGTAAGGCGAGGGCATGAAGGACATCGGGGTCGGAATCCTGGGATTCGGAACCGTCGGCGCGGGGGTGGCGGACCTGCTGCTCCGCGGGAACGGCCTGCTCGCGTCGCGGACCGGCGTGCGGCCGGTGCTGCGCGCGATCGCAGATGTCGATCTCGACCGCGACCGCGGCGTCGCGGTGGACCGCTCGCTGCTGACCCGCGACGCGGCGGCGGTCGTGGACGACCCGCGCGTCGGCATCGTCGTCGAACTGATCGGCGGGACGCGGATCGCCCGTGAGCTGACCCTGCGGGCGCTGAATCTCGGCAAGCCGGTCGTCACGGCCAACAAGGCCCTGCTCGCGCACTACGGCCCCGAGATCTTCGCGGCGGCGCGCGCGTCGGGCGCCGGCGTGTACTTCGAGGCCAGCGTCGCCGGCGGTATCCCGATCATCCGTGCGCTCCGCCAGGGGCTGGTCGCCAACCGCATCGACCGGATCTACGGGATCCTGAACGGAACCTGCAACTATATCCTCACGCGCATGGAGGAGGAGAACGCGCCGTTCGACGCCGTGCTCCAGGCCGCGCAGGCCGCGGGGTACGCGGAGGCGGATCCCTCGCTCGACGTCGACGGCCACGACACGGCGCACAAGGCGGCGATCCTTGCGACGCTCGCGTGCGGCCGTCCGGTCCCGCTTGAGTCCGTGCGCGTCGGCGGCATCCGGCAGGTGTCGAACCTCGATCTCGAATACGCGCGCGAGCTGGGCTACCGCGTCAAGCTGCTGGCCGTCGTCCACGCGGGCGAGGGGTGCGCGGATGTGACCGTCGGCCCCTGTCTCGTGCCGCTGGACCAGCTGATGGGGCAGGTCCGGAACGTCTTCAACGCGGTCCTCGTCAAGGGCGACGCCGTGGGCGACACGTTCTACCACGGCCGCGGCGCCGGCCGGTACCCGACCGCCAGCGCCATCGTCGGCGACATCGCCGACGCGGCCCGCCGGCTCGCCGCGGGCGCGCCGCACGACGATGCCTACGCCGGCCCGCCGGCCGTGCCGCGGGACGCCGCGGCGGACCCGGAACGCTGGTACCTGCGCCTCACGCTGACCGACCGGCCCGGCATGCTCGGCCGCGCCGCCGACATCCTCGGCCGCCACGGCATCAGCATCGCCTCCGTCGTGCAGCGCGAGGGCGCCGCCGGGCCGCACGTGCCGGTGCTCTTCCTGACGCACCGCGCCGTGCCGTCCGCGATGGACGCCGCGCTGAAGGACCTGGCCGCGATGGACGGCGCCGGCGCCGCGCCGGTGTGCTTCCGCATCGAGGATCTCAACGGGAAGGAGTAGCCCCGGCCGCGGGGCGCGGGGAGGGGGACAAGCCTATGGCACTCTACGTACAGAAATACGGCGGCAGTTCGGTGGCCGACGCGAAGTGCATGATGAACGTCGCGGAGCGCATCCGTCGCACGCGCGAGGGCGGGCATGACGTGGTCGTCGTCGTCAGCGCGATGGGCGACGCGACGGACGACCTGATCGACCTGGCGAAGCAGGTCAACCCCGACCCCGATCCGCGCGAGATGGACGTCCTGCTCTCGACCGGCGAACAGGTGTCGATCGCGATCCTGACCATGGCGCTGCACCGCCTCGGCGTGCCGGCGATGTCGTTCACCGGGCCGCAGGCGGGCATCGTCGCCGAGAGCATCCACCTCAAGGGCCGCATCGTCGACGTGAAGCCGCAGCGCATCCGCAAGGCGCTCGACGCGGGCAAGGTGGTCATCGTCGCGGGCTTCCAGGGGCTCGACCCGGCGGAGGACATCGTGACCCTTGGCCGCGGCGGGTCCGACATGACCGCCGTCGCCCTCGCGTGGGCGTTGAAGGCCGACCGCTGCCAGTTCTACAAGGACGTCACCGGCGTCTTCACGTCCGACCCGCGCGTCGTGCCCGGGGCGCGCAAGCTCGACGAGATCTCCTACGACGAGATGCTCGAGCTCGCCAGCATGGGCGCCGCGGTGCTGCAGTCGCGCGCGGTCGAGTTCGCGAAGGCCTACGGCGTGACGCTGGAGGTGCTGTCGAGTTTCGAGGACAAACCCGGGACCCTGGTGAAGGAAGAGGTGAAGGCCATGGAAAACATCGTGGTGCGCGGCGTGGCGGCGGACAAGAAGCAGTCGAAGGTGACGATGCTCAAGGTGCCGGACCGTCCCGGCATCGCCGCGGGCATCTTCAACGCCCTCGCGAAGGCGAATATCAACGTCGACATGATCGTGCTGAACGTCGGCACGCAGGGCCAGCTCGCGGACCTCTCGTTCTCGGTGCCGGAGACCGACCTCAAGCAGACGCTCGCCGTGCTGCAGACGGTCGTGCCCGAGGTCGGATCGAGCGGCGTCGCGCACGACAACAACATCGCGAAGATCAGCGTCGTCGGCGTCGGCATGCGCAGCCACTCCGGCATCGCGGCCCGGATGTTCTCGGCGCTCGCGCAGAACGGCATCGACATCCACATGATCTCGACGTCCGAGATCAAGATCTCCGTCGTGATCCCGAAGCCGCAGGCGGATGACGCCGTGCGCGTGCTCCACCGCGAGTTCAAGCTCGAGCAGGAGGCCCAGGGGGCCGCGGTCCACCCGGTCAAGCGCCCCGCGAACCGGCGCAGGGCGCCGCCGGCCGGGCGGGGGCGCCGATGAGCCGCCGCGTCGAGATCTACGACACGACCCTGCGCGACGGCGCGCAGGGCGAGGGGATCTCGTTCTCCGGGCCCGGCAAGCTCCAGGTCGCCCAGCGCCTCGATGCGCTGGGCGTCGATTTCATCGAGGGCGGGTACGCCGCGTCGAATCCGAAGGACATGGAGTTCTTCCGCGAGATCCGGCGGATCCCGCTCAAGCACGCCCGCATCGCCGCCTTCGGCAGCACGCGGCGCGCGAAACTCTCCGTCGGCGAGGATCCCGGCGTGAAGGCGCTGCTGGAGGCCGGAACGCCCGTGGCGACGATCTTCGGCAAGTCGTGGCTTCTGCACGTGCGGGAGATCCTGCGCGCGACGGACGACGACAACCTGCGGATGATCGGCGACACCGTCCGCGTCCTCCGCGAGAACGGGCGCGAGGTCGTCTACGACGCCGAGCACTTCTTCGACGGCTACAAGGACAACCCCGAGTACGCGCTGAAGACGCTCCGCGCGGCCCGCGAGGCCGGCGCCGGGACGCTCGTGCTCTGCGACACCAACGGCGGCACGCTGCCGCACGAGATCGCGGCCATCACCGCCGAGGTGCTCAAGGCCGACGGCGGGCGCATCGGCATCCACGCCCACAACGACAGCGAACTGGCGGTCGCCAATTCCCTCGAGGCCGTCCGCGCCGGCGCCGCGCACGTGCAGGGGACGATCAACGGGTTCGGTGAGCGGACGGGCAACGCGAACCTCTGCTCGATCATCCCGAACCTCTCGTTGAAGATGCGCCTCGACTGCCTGCGCGCCGGCTCCCTCGCGGACCTGCGCTCCGTCGCGGACTTCGTGTTCGAGATGGCCGACGTCCGCCCGCAGTCGAAGCAGCCGTTCGTCGGTTCGAGCGCGTTCGCCCACAAGGCGGGCATCCATGCCGACGCGGTGCGCAAGAACCAGCGGGCCTACGAGCACATCGAGCCCGAGGCCGTCGGCAACGAGCGGCGTATCCTGGTGTCGGAGCTGTCCGGCGCGAGCAACGTGTTCCTCAAGGCCGTCGAGATGGGCATCGAGATGGACCGCGACGCGCCGGAGGTCCGCGAGGTGCTGCGCGAATTGGAGCGGATGGAGAAGGAGGGCTACCAGTTCGAGGCGGCCGACGCCTCGTTCAAGCTGCTCGTGCAGAAGGTCCTCAAGCGCCACAAGGCGTTCTTCCATCTCGACGGCTTCCGCGTCATCGTCGAGAAGCGCCGCGCCGGCGAACCGTGCATCTCCGAGGCGACCGTGAAGCTGCGCGTCGGCGACCAGGCGGTGCACACGGTGGGCGAGGGCGACGGTCCGGTCGACGCGCTCAACCAGGCGCTGCGCAAGGCGCTCGAGCCGTTCCATCCCTCGGTCCGCGACGTGAAGCTGACGGACTACAGCGTCCGCATCCTCGACCCCAAGGAGGCGACGGCCGCCAAGACGCGCGTGCTCATCGAGTCCGCCGCCGGCAGCCACACGTGGAACACGATCGGGGTCTCGGAGAACATCATCGAGGCCTCCTGGGAGGCGCTCGTCGACGGCCTCGAGTACAAACTGTTCCTCGAGGAGCAGGCCGGCCGGGGCGGTTCGAGCGGGAAGTGACCGGCCCCCCGCGGAGTGCATCGCGACCGGCGCCGGCCCTGCCGGGGCCCCGGGCGGCGGCACGGGACATGGGGCTTTGAGGGGCAGACAGGAGTGTCTGCCCCACGGCGGAAGCAACCACCCGCCGCCAACCCCGGTCGTGGCGCGGACACTCTTGTCCGCGCCGAACCGGGTTCCGGGCCGGCACGCTTCCCGCTCTGCGCTTCGTGTTGCCGCCGGGCTTGACCCGGCGGACCGCAGGCCGGGATACTCGGAAGCATGAACGCCGCACGCCTTCGGGTCTTCTCCGCGCTCCTTCCCGCCTGCGCCCCATGCGTTGCCGCCGCCCCGCCGCCGGATCCCGCCGCCGTCGCCGAGGTGCTGGCGGGCCGGCGCGCGGAGGCGCGGGCGGAATGGTGGGGCTTCGATCCCGCCAACGCGACGGCGTCCCTGCAGGCGGCGCTGACCTCGGGCGCGCGGCGCGTGACCGTCGGCAACTGCGGCGCGCCATGGATCGTCGATCCGCTGGTGCTGTGCGGCGGGCTCGAAGTCGTCTTCGAGCCCGGCGTCGTCGTCGAGGCCCGGCGCGGCGGCTACCGGGGCAAGTCCGACTGCCTCTTCAGCGCGGAGACCTGCACCAACCTCGCCCTGCGCGGCCGCGGGGCGACGCTCCGGATGTGGCAGGAGGACTACGCGACCACCAACTACGCCGCGGCCGAATGGCGGCACTGCATCCGGCTGCGCGCGTGCGTCGACGTCCGGATCGAGGGAGTCACGCTCGCGCAGAGCGGCGGCGACGGCGTCTACGTCGGGGCCGGCGCCGGCGGCGCCCCGTGCCGGAACGTGGTCATCCGCGACGTCGTCTGCGACGGTCACCATCGCCAGGGCATCAGCGTCATCTCCGCGGAGGACCTCCTGATCGAGCGGACGGCGCTCATCAACACGCGCGGCACCGCGCCGATGGCCGGCATCGACTTCGAGCCGAACCACCCGGCCGAGCGCCTCGTCAACTGCGTGATGCGCGACTGCGTGATGACCAACAACGCCGGCGGCGGGCTTCTGTTCGCGCTGCATCACATGAACGGCGCGTCGCGGCCCGTGTCGTTCCGGATCGAGCGGTGCCTTGCGGACGGCGGTCGCCGGCGGGGGGTGGTCATCTGGAACTCCGCGGCCGGGACGAACGGCCCGACCCGGGGGGAGGCGGTGTTCACCGACTGCACGTTCGTGTCGGCCACGGGGCACGTCGTGATCGTGGCCAACGCGGTCGCGGCGGACTCCTCGCTGACGTTCCGGAACTGCCGGATCGACGCCCGGGATCCGGCGGCCTTCCCGATCCTGCTCTCGGCGCGGCGCGAGGCGGCGGATGGCATCGGTGGCGTCACGATCGACGGGGGCCGCATCGCGTCCGCGGCGTCCGGGTCCGCGCGGCCGCTCGACTGGCGGTCCGACGGCCGCCTTCGCGCGCTGCGCAGCGTGTCCGGCCGGTTCGAGTTCGTGGGGCCGGAGGGACGGCAGACGATCGAGGTGGACGATAGGAGTCTGGCCCGCTGGTTCCCGGAGTCGCGGGCCGCCGCGCTCCCCGTGGTTCCGATCGATCCGGCGCGCGACCTTCCCGCCGCGGCCGTTCCCGGATCCTCATGGCGCCTTCGGCACGAGGCGGAGCTTGCGGTCCGGGCCGGGGCGCGGGACGAAGTGCAGCTGGCGGTGAAGGTCGAGAAGGTCGGCCCCGCGCCGCACCGGATCCCGTTGCGCGTGACCGGGCCGACCGGTGCGGAGGTTCTGGTCCGAACCCTCGAGGCGGGCGACGAGGTCCGCGCCGCGTTCACGGCCGCCGCGGCGGGCCTGCACCGGATCGAGGCGGGCGGCGGAACCTGCGCGTTCCGGATCCGGTCCCCGACGCACGCACTGTGCGTCGCGGCCGACCGCCGCCCCGTCCATTTCTTCGGTGTCACGGGCGACTGGGCGATTCCCGTGCCGGCCGGCACGGCCGGGTTCGCGGTGCGGGTGGTCGGATCGGGCGACGGCGAGGGGGTCAAGGCCGCGGTCATCGACCCCGCGGGCCGCGTCGTGCAGGCGCAGGACAACATCGCGCATCCGCACGTGCTCCTCGTCTCCACGCCCGCCGCGGCGGACGCGATGTGGCGTCTGCGGATCGAGCGGCCGTCGGCGCTCCACCTTGAGGACTACAGCGTTCAGCTCTTCGGCATCCCGCCTGTACTCGCCCCTGCGGCTCCGCGGAAGGAGGGCCCTCGATGAACGCATACACCCGGATGACGGCCCGGCAACTCAAGCCCTATGTCGGCACGATGAAGCAACTGGCCGGCGCGACCCCGGGCGTGCTCGACGACGGGCGCGGGCGCGGGGTCCGCGTGGCCGACGTGGACAACGGCAGCGGGCTGGCGTTCCAGGTTCTGCTCGACCGCGGCATGGACATCGGGCGCGCCACGTTCCGCGGCGTTCCGCTGGCCTACCTGACGCCCGTCGGCATCACGCACCCGGCCTACTACGAGCCCGACGGGCTCCGGTGGCTGCGCAGCTTCGGCGCCGGGCTGATGACCGGGTGCGGGCTGAGTCACGTCGGCGCGCCGGAGGCCGAGGAGGGGATGCGCGTGGACGGTCCGCTGGGCCTCCACGGCCGGCTGTCCAACATTCCGGCGGAGACCCCATGCATCTCCGAGGATTGGGAGGACGGCGCCTACCGGATCCGGATCTCCGGGGTCTTGCGCGAGGCGAGCTTCTTTGCCGAGAATCTCGAGTGCCGCCGGACGATCTCGACGATCATGGGCGAGGACCGCATCGTCCTGTGCGACCGCATCACCAACCGCGGGGTGCGTCCCGCGCCGCTGATGGCGCTCTACCACATCAACGCGGGGTTCCCGCTGCTCGACGAGGGGGCGACGCTGGACGGGCGGGCGGCCGGCACGCGGCCCCGCACGAAGAACGCGGAGGACGACCTCGCCCGGTGGCGCGTCTGCCAGCCGCCGACCACCGGCTACGTCGAGCAGTGCTTCTACCACGACGTCGAGCCCGACGCGGACGGCATGGCCCGGATGACACTGACGAATCCCGCCCGCGGGCTGGAACTCGAGGTCGCCTGGCGCAAGTCCGAGCTGCCGTTCCTCACCCAGTGGAAGATGATGGGGTGCCAGGAATATGCGATGGGCCTGGAGCCGGGCAACTGCCATCCCGACGGGCAGACAGCCGAGCGGAAGAACGGCACGCTCCGGATGCTCGAGCCCGACGAGACCGTCGAGCACCTCGTGACAATCTCCGTCCGCGCCCCTGCGTCCCACGGAGGGCGGGAGAACTTCAGAGGGAGCCCCGGAATTCCTCCTCGCTGACGCCCGCTTGCTTCAAGATGCCGCGGAGTGTCCCTTGGCTGATTTCGTCATGCATGGGAACGACACATCCGGCGCTGCCGCGCCTCAGGACGACGTGACTTCCTCTCTGGCGGGCGAACGAGAACCCCAAACGCTCCAGCGCTTTCACTGCGACCTTGCCGGAGATGCAAGGGAGTTTAGGCATGCGCGACTTCCACCTCGAAGGTGGTCAGAACGGGGCGGCCGCCGATCCGCTCGGGGAACTCCTCAAGGAAGATCTCTGTGGCTTCCTTCAGGTTGGCAAGCGCTTCGTCCAGAGTCTTCCCCTGCGTGGTGGTTCCTGTTTCCGGATTCATCGCGACCAACCAATCGCTCTCCGCATCCGGGTACACAATGGCGCTGAGTGTCTTCACAGTGCAAGTATGCCACCCCCCGGGCTGCCCGCAAGACCTGAACCGCGACCCGATTCGCGGTTCGGGGTCCGTCGGGCCGGGCTGACCGGACTCAGGCGACGGGGCCGCGCAGCAGGATCGAACGCGCCTCGCGGAGGAAGAAGTCCTTGCACTCCCTCCAGTTGAAGGGCTCGAGCATGCGCGGCATCGGCTCCTTCTCGGCATCCTCGAACCAGGTCATGCTTTTGAGCAGGTGGTAGGCGTTGACCTTCGCGGCGCCGTACTTGCGCGGCATCAGGTCCAGCAGGTCCCGGAGTTCCATCCCGCCGCGGAGGAGGGTGAAGAGGTCGACGAAGTCCTTGCGGCTGCCGCGGCCGGCGATGTCGGCCACCTTCATCAGGGCGATGTCGCGGAGGTCCGCCACCCGGAAGAAGCGGTACGGCTCGGCGTTGAAGAGGAACCGGTCGCGCACCCGGAAGAACGAGCACTTCACGCGGCCCCCGACCAGCACCGTCAGCGTATCGGACGCATCCTGGAGAGTCTCGTAGCCCCCGATCGTTGCCAACGCCCCGTGCAGGGTCCGGCAATCTCCCTCGTCCGTTCGGAAGAAGTCGAAGTCCTCCGAGATGCGATGCCCGAGGCGGAGGGCGAGCCCCGTCCCGCCGGCGAGGGTCCACCCCTTCAGGCGGTCGTCCTTCGCCCCCTCCAGCCGTTTCAGCAGACCGCGGCTTCCGACCGGGAGAACTTTCTCGTGCATCGGCGTCCCTCAAGCTTCAGGATTCCCTGCCACAATGCGCGCGCCCGGGGATCGCCCAGGTGCAGCCCCGCGACCTCGTCGAGGAACCGGGCCTCCCCCATCCACCGGACCAGGCAGTTCACGTCCGGCAACTGGCCGAACTCCAGGACCCGCGCCACGACCCATGCGGGATGCAGGTCCAGGTCGGCCGCCCGCAGGGGCCGATCCCAGAACAGCCGCCGGATCCGCCGCGCCACTGCGGCGCGATTCGTCCGCGCCGGCCCCGCCGCGGGGACGAACCGGATGTCCAGTTCGCAATCCAGCGCGCGCGCCAGCTTTCGAAGGGTGAACACCTCGAACCGCGCCCAGCCGGACTCGTAGCGACAGATCGTCGCCGCCGAGGTCCCCGCGCGGCGCGCCACGTCCCCCAGCGACCATCCGCGCCGCCGCCGCAGCTCCCTCACCGCCACCCCCGGATTCCGCGAGGTCATGATATTATCATATACGATAGTATATGGAACTCAAGTCCGAACGCGGGGTTCAAATGCGCGCCTGCGCCCTGCGAATCAGAAATGAGGGCCGCTCCGGAAGTTCGTTGCGCGGCGCCGGTGGAGCGGCGCGCTCCAGGGCCGTTCCCGCATGTCTGTGGAACGAGCTCTGGAGGGCCGCGCTCCGTCGCGGCCGGATTCATGAACATCCCTATACCGCCCGGACGGCCGCGGCAAGAATCAGACCAGGGGCCGCTCCGGCTGGTAGAGGCAGCTCGGGTCCTCGGCGAAGGGGTTGGCGGTGAGGGCGTGGGCGCGGGAGCGGGAGCCGCCGCAGACATCGCGATACTCGCAGATCCCGCAGCGGCCCTGGAGGCGCGAGGGATCGCGCAGGGAGCGGAAGAGGTCCGAGTCGCGGTAGAGCGCGGCCAGCGGCGCCGTCCGGACGTTGCCGGCGGAGAGCGGGAGGAAGCCGCTGGGCTGGACCTCGCCGGTGTGGTCGACGAAGCAGAATCCCTTGCCCGCGTTCACCGGCAGCGGCGAGAGGCCCAGGCTGCGGCGCGGACCCTCGGGCCGGGAGAGCAGCCGCTCGCCACGGTGGGCCTCGACCGACGAGCCCGCGCCCTCCTGCTGGAGCACGTAACGGCGGTAGTGCGGCGCCTCGGTGATCTTGATCACGAACGGCGCGCGAGCCGCCAGCGTGTGCAGCTTCGCGAAGAGCCCCTCGACCTGTTCCGCGGTGCAGCTCTCCAACTCCGCGCCGCGGCCGGTGGGGACGAGGAAGAAGACCTCCCAGAAGACGATGCCGAGCCGCTCGACGAGCGCTGCGATGGCGTCGAAGTCCGCCAGGTTCCACGCGCAGAAGGCGCTGTTGATCTGGAGCGGAAGCCCGGCCTCGCGCGCCCAGCCGGCGGCCTGCATCGCGAGGTCGAAACAACCGTCCACCTTGCGGAAGCCGTCGTGGATCGCCGCGGTGCTGCCGTCGAGGCTCAGCGCCATCTGGTCGAGCCCGGCGGCCTTGAGCGCGAAGACGCGGTCCCGCGTGAGGCGCGGCGTCTCGGCGGGAATCGTGCCCATGCGCAGGCCGATCGACTTGCCGTGGCGGATGAGATCGTCGAGGTCCTCGCGCTGCAGCGGATCGCCGCCGGTCAGGATGACGATCGGCGTGCCCATCGCGGCGGTGTCGTCGAGGAGGCGCCGGCCCTCGTCCGTCGTCAGCTCGCGCGGATCGCGGCGGTCCTCGGCGGACGCGCGGCAGTGACGGCATGCGAGGGCGCAGGCGCGCGTGACCTCCCAGATGAGGAGAAAGGGGGCCTTCTCGAAATCGACCCGCATCGCCGGATGTCCGCCGCGCCCGTGCATCATTCTACCGGCGGGCCTTCTGGGCCTGCAGACTCTTCACGTCCCGCAGGACCCGGGCGTCCTCCTGATGCCGGGGCGCAGGGATGGCCTCTTTGAAATCGGGAACGACCTTCATGACGCAGGCTTCCGTCCGTGTCTTCGCGCCCGGCGGACCATGGCCACATCGTGCCGGATGTCCACCAGGGCGCTCAAGCGGTCCTTTGGGGACTGCGACTGCCAGAACTCCAAGTCCCACCGCTCTGCGTCTTCAAAGGAATGTGCACGGTGGACGACCATTCGCGCACGTCGTTTCGCCGCTCGGGAGGCCATGCCGCTGTCTGCTCGCGCCGTCATGGTGAGACTATGCCACGAAACCGGGGGGTCTTCACGCCCCGAATATCGCATCCACGGCGGTTTGGGCGCTCCGGATGCAGTCGGGGATGCCGACGCCGCGGTAGGCGCTGCCGGCGAGGTGGAGGCCGGGGATCTCCGCGGCCATGCGCTCCATGTCGCCGACGCGGTCGAGGTGGCCGACGTCGAACTGCGGGTTGCCCCTGGGCCAGCGGCTGACCCACACCGCCTCCGGCTCGGCGCGCAGGCGGAGGATCCGGGCGATCTCGGCGCGTGCGATGCGAACGAGGTCGGCCTCGGGCAGGCCGGCCAGCTCCTCGTGGCGCGAGCCGCCGATGAAGGCGCGGACGAGGTGGCGGTCGTCCGGCGCGCGGCCGTCGAACTTGCGGGACGACCACGTGAAGGCGAGCAGCTGCGCCGGCTCGGTCCGCGGCACGACGAAGCCGAAGCCGCCGCCGTCGGGGCAGTCTGCCGCGTCCTCGCGCCGGAACGCCATGCTGACGGTGGCCGAGGAAACGTAGCGGATGCCGCGCAGCGCGGTGGCCAGCGCGGGATGGAGCGGATCGACCAGGTCCGCCGCCGCGTAGGCCGGCGCGGCGAGGATCACGTGGTCGGCCGCGAAGGCGCCGCCGGGGTCGAGGGACAGCTCGAAGCCGCCGTTCGTCCGCCGCAGCGAGCGCACCGCAACGCCGGTCCGCGCGTCCGCGCCGATGCGAGCGGCGAGGGCGTTGACCAGTGCGTCCATGCCGGGCCGGAGGCCCGTGAACACGCTGGAGGCGGCGCCGGTCCCGTGGGCGGCCGCCTTCTTCCGGGCGATCCGGATGCCGCGGGTGAGGCTGCCGTACTTCCGCTCCAGCTCGACGAACATCGGGAAGGTGCTCAGCACGCTCATCCGCTCGGGGTCGGCGACGAAGATGCCGGACATGATCGGCCCCGCGATGCGATCGAGAGCCTCGCGTCCGAGGCGGCGCGTGATGAAGTCCGCAAGGCTTTCATCCGCCGTCGAGGTCCGCGCGGGCAGGAACAGGTCGAGACCCATGCGCAGTTTGCCGAGCGGCGAGATCAGCGGGGACTTCACGAACGGCCAGATCTTCGTCGGCACGGCCAGCCGGAAGCCGTCGGGGTAGGGCAGCAGCCGGCCGCGACGCAGCAGCCGCGTCTTGTAGACGGCGTCGTTCGACGGCAGCAGGTCGCCGCCGAGGCCCAGCTCGCGGCACATCTGCAGGCCGTGGGGTTTCTGGTTGATGAACGAATCGGGGCCGCCCTCGACGATGAACCCGCCGGCGCGTGTGGTGAGGATCTTCCCGCCCAGTCGCGGATCGCGCTCGAACAGCGCGATCGCGAAAGGCCGGCCCGCCGCCTCCGCGCGGCGCCGCGCGAGGTACGCCGCCGCCAGCCCCGCGATCCCGCCGCCGATGACCGCGATGCGGGTCACGTGGCCTCGGCCGCATCCGCGAGGGCTGCAATGAAGGGAGGGAAGTCGTTCATCGACTCCGTGCGCGCCAGTTCGAGACCGTGCGTGGCGGCGAGGGCCTTCGCCTCGATGTCGAGGTCGTAGAGGATCTCGACATGATCGCAGACGAAGCCGGTCGGAACCACCAGCAGGCGGCGGTAGCCCTCGGCGGCCAGTCGCGGGATGACCTCCTCGATCGCGGGCCCCAGCCACGGCTCGGGGCTGGCGCCGGCGCTCTGGAAGACGAAGCCCCAGTCCGCGAGGCCGAGGCGTTCCGCGAGGGCCCGGGCATGGGCGAGGAGCTGGTCCTCGTAGGGGTCGCCCATCGCCTTGATGCGCGCGGGCAGGCTGTGGGCGGAGAACAGGACGCGCGTCTTCGCGGGCGGGGCGCCGTCCCATCGGGCGAGGGCGTCGCGGATGCGTTGTTCAAACGCCTCGAAGAGCCGGGGCTGGGCCCACCAGCTCTCGACGACGCGGACGCGGATCGATGCGCCCGTCTCCGCCAGGGCCTCGTCGAGCCGTTTCCGGTAGCGGCCGATGCTCAGCGACGAGTAATGCGGCGCGAGCACGATCGCGACGGCCTCCGTGACGCCGGCGTCGCGCATGGCCGCCACCGCGTCGCGGATCCGCGGGTTCCAGTGCCGCATGCCGAGAAAGACCGGCGCCGGGCGCCCGCGGGCGGCGAGTTCGGCCTCCAGCGCGCGGGCCTGGGCCTCCGCGAGGCGCAGCAGCGGCGACCCGCCGATCGCCTCGTAACGGCGCCGCATCTCGCGGACGAGCTCCGGCGAGGGCGGCCGTCCCTCGCGGATGTCGAGAAGGTAGGCCGCCATGTCGTCCATCGACGACACGGTCCCATAGGCCATCAGGAGAACTGCCGGCCGAGTCATGGCGGATACAGTAAGCCGGAGCCCGGGCATGTCCAACGGAATCATCCGGATTGAATATCCGCGTCCCGACCGGCGTATACTGATGGAGTACAACGGTCCAACGAAAGGCGGATATGAAACGAATGGCGCTCGGAATGGGATGGGTTCTGGCCGCGCGGGTGGCGCTGGCGGCGGGAACGCCGATGCCGGCGGTCGGCGAGGGCGAAGCGCCGCTGCAGCCGGCGGTCGCGGAGGAGGCGCCGCAGGCGGTGGACTTCACCTCGGCGCAGATCGTCTTTGCCGGCACGCTGACGACGCAGCAGGAGGGGCCGACGGGCTTGTCGTTCCCGCCGATGTACACGGGGCGCCTGACCTTCACCGTGGACCTGGTTCTGCGCGGGAATGTGCCGCAGGGCAAGCCGCTGACCCTCGGCTACGTCCGCCGGCAGGAGGCCGCCCCCTCGTTTCCCGTCGGGGAGCGGTGCCTGGTGACGGCGTCCGCCGGGCGGGAAGGCATGCAGATCGTCTCCGTGGACAAGGTCACTTCCGCGGCCCTGGAGGCCGCCCGGGAGGCGGTCGCGGTGCCGATCGGCTGGGTGAGGCAGGGTGGCGGATGGCTGTCGCCGTGGGCGGGCATGGGCGACGCGGCCTGGCCGAAGGCCGCCGCCGCCGCGACGGGGCCGTCCTGCGCGCGGACGGGCCGTCCGGCCCTTCTTGCGGGATCCGGCGTCACGCTGGCCGTCGAGCCGGTGCCGCCGAAGCAGGAGATCCAATGGACCAATCCCGACGGCGACGGCGAGATCCGGGTGACGGTGTCGAATCCCGGCAGGGAGCCGGTCACCGTCCCCGCGCTGCTGCGTTCGGGCGACCGGATCCTGTGGGAGGAGAGCCTGGTTCTGCGCTGCCAGAACAAGGCCTACATGACGCCCGGCGCCCGCGGCGTGGCGTCGGCCCCGGACCCCGTCGTTCTCCAACCCGGTGAATCCGTCTCCACCGTGGTCAACATCCTGCGCCTGGAAGGGCCGGAGTGGCCGCGCGGCGGCTACCGCATCGAGTTCCAGTTCTGCCTCGGCGAGCGGAGCGCCATCCAGTCGTTCTACTACATGTCCCGCCACCACGACCGCCTGCGCGAGGTGGCGCTTCAGCCCAGGTGACGGGCCGTCGGTGGATGCCCGGCAACTCACCCCGCTCTCCTTCGGCCGGTTTTGCGAAGACGGGCCGCCGTTCCTTCCCTTCCGTGCCGGGAGGGCCCGCGGCCTCGCGGGCCGAAGTCGGGATCGCGTTACGCCCACCCCTGCGGACGCGCGTGGACGAAGTCGACGAGGGCGCGGACGCGGGCCGGGTCCGTCTCCTTCTTGACGCCGTGGGCAAGATTGAAGATGTGCCCCGGCCGCCCGGCGACGCGGTCCAGAACATCGGCCGCCTGCCGCAGCATGTCCGCCTCCGGCCCCAGCAGTGCGTCGGGGTCGAGGTTTCCCTGGACGGCGACGCCGTCGCCGAGCTTCCGCCAGGCCTCGTCGATCGGCACGTCGTTGCCGACGCCGAAGACCGTTCCGCCCGCCTCGCGCAGCAGCGGAAGCAGATGTGCCGACTGCGTGGCGAAATGAATCACCGGCACACCGCCCTCCGCCGCGGGGCGGAGCGCCCCGGCGCTGAAGGGGAGGACCGCGGCGCGGTACTCGTCGGCCGTGAGCCGCCCGGCCCACGAGTCGAAGACCTGCACCGCCTGGGCGCCGGCGCGCACCTGCGCGGCGAGGTAGGCGCCGATCGCGGCCGAGAGTTTCCCCATCAGCGCCGACCACGCGGCGGGCTGCTCGCGCAGGAAGCGGCGCGTGAGCGGGAAGTCCGGCGACGAGCCGCCCTCGATCGCGTAGCACGCAAGCGTGAACGGCGCGCCGGAGAAGCCGATCAGCGGGACGCGGTCCGCCAGCGCGCGCCGCGCGAGGCGGACGGCCTCCAGCGTGAAGCCGAGCGTCTCCTCCGGCGGGCGCACGACGATGCGCTCGACATCCGCCGCGGTGCGCACGGGTCGCAGGATGTGCGGTCCCTCGCCGGCGACGAACTCCAGCCCGAGGCCGAGGCCGTCGAGCAGCGGGAGGATGTCGGCGAAGACGATCGCCGCATCGACCTCGAAGGCCTCGACGGGCTGCAGCGTGATCTCCGCGGCGAGGTCCGGCGTGCGGACCAGGTCGAGCATCGAGTGCCGCGCCCGCAGCGCGCGGTACTCCGGCATGTAGCGTCCCGCCTGCCGCATCAGCCACACCGGGGTGCGGTCGACCGGCTCGCGGCGGCAGGCGCGCAGGAACCGCGTCGCGCGCGGATCGCTGGGGGGCGCGGCGGTCATGCGGGTGTCGACTGCCAAACCGCGCGGCCAACGAAGAACGGTCCGAGGCTGGCGAGGTAGCGCGAGGTCTGTTGCGTCCTGCGCATCGCCTGCACCATCGCGGAGAGGGGGTGGAGCCTCGGGCCGACGAGACCGAGCACGAAATCGTTGTCGTCCCGGTCGACGCCGTGGCATGCGAGGCGGATGTCGTACGCGTATTCGCCCTTCGACCACGCGGCGCCGAGGCGGGCGTGCTCCATCAGGATCCCGCGCTGCTCGGCCGGATCGAGGGTCTCGAACGCGCCGGCGCGGCGCACGGGGTACCACACCGCCCACGGCCACGCGGGGTTGCAGAGGCGCTCGACGGGACGGGTCAGCAGCACGCGGTCGAGGTCCGGCTCGTGGCCGAGCGTGTAGGTGCGGCCCGTCATCGTGAACTCGGGCCGGAGGGCGAGGGCGTCGAAGGGCGGACGGTTGAGGAAGGCGCGCAGCGGACCGGTGAAGTAGTCCGGGTCCTCGTGTGCGACCGCCAGGGCGACGCCCCGCGGGTGGCTCAGGTCGGCGTAGAGAGCGCCGCACACGGGGGCTCCTCCGAGCGCCCGGGCCAGCGGGCCGGGATCCGGCGCGCCGTCGAAGACCAGCACCTGGATCCACAGCCGCCGGTCGCTGAAGACCGGCGACCCGTCCGCCCCGCGCCCGCGTTCCCGCAGGTCGGGGACGGCCGCCTCGTCCCTCGTGTCATGCGCCATCGTGTCGGTCTCCGTTCCGGCCGCGACCGGCGGTCGCGGCTACAGCGGTCCATTCCCGATTGCCGCCTTCTGTAGCCGGGACCGGGGGTCCCGGCGGACCTGCGTTCCGTTACGCACGGCCGCGACCGGCGGCGGTCGCGGCTACAGAAGAACGCCGCGCCGTCGCTCAGCCTGCCCGCGCCGCCGCGGCGAAGGCGCGTTCCCATGCCGGCAGCGTGCCCTCGAGCAGCGCGTCGTCGTGCGCCGTCGAGAGGAACGACACCTCGAACGGGGACGGCGGCAGGTAGACGCCGTCGGCCAGAAGCGAATGGAAGAGCGCCTTGTAGCGCTCCGCGTTCGTCTGCTGGATGTCCTCGAACGAAGCCGGGGCCCGGTCCATGAAGAACAGCGAGAAGATACTGCCGATCGAGGGGATCTGCACGCTGACGCCGGCGGACGCCGCCGCGGCGGCGAGACGCGAGACGAATTCCTCCGTCCGTCGCGCCAGCGCATCGTAGGGCCGGTCCGTTTTCAGCCGCCGCAGCGCGGCGAGGCCGGCGGCGACGGAGACGGGGTTTCCGCTGAGCGTGCCGGCCTGGTAGACCGGGCCTAGCGGGGCGAGGCGGTCCATCACGTCCGCCCGTCCGCCCAGCGCGCCGACCGGAAGCCCGCCGCCGATGATCTTGCCGAGGCAGACGAGGTCCGGCCGCAGGCCGCACTGGCAGACGCTCTGGTAGCTTCCGAAGGTCAGCCGGAAGCCGGTGATGACCTCGTCGAAGATCAGCAGCGCGCCGCACCGGGCGGCGAGGTCGCGCACCTCGCGCAGGAACCCCTTGTACGGCCGCAGCAGGCCGACGTTCGCGGCGACGGGTTCGAGGATGATGGCGGCCAGGTCGGAGCCGAACTCCGCGACGATGCGCTCGACGTCGTCGATGCGGTTGTAGCGCGCGACGAGCGTATGGCCGACATAGGCGTCCGGGATGCCCGCCGAGGTCGCCGCGGCGAGCCCGGCGACGCCGCTGCCGGCGCGGACGAGGAGTCCGTCCGCGTGGCCGTGGTAGCAGCCGCTGAACTTGAGGATCTTGTTCCGGCCCGTCGCGCCGCGCGCGAGGCGGACGGCCGTCATGCACGCCTCGGTGCCCGAACTCATGAGGCGCATCTTCTCCACCGACGGGATCGCGTCGCGGATCGTTTCCGCCATCTCGATTTCGGCCTCGGTGGTGACGGCGTAGCTCGTCCCGCGCGCCGCGGCCTGGGCGATCGCCCGCGTCACGTCGGGGTGCGCGTGGCCGAGGATGAGTGGTCCGAACGACATGCAGAAGTCGACCAGCCGGCGTCCGTCGACGGTCTCGAGGATCGCGCCTTCGGCGCGCCGCGCGAAGACCGGTTCGCCGCCGACGCCGCGGAACGCGCGGACGGGGCTGTTGACCCCGCCGGGCATCACGGCCTCGGCGCGGGCGCAGAGGGAGGCGGGCCCGCTCATCGCACCCACCCCAGCGCCTGGGGGGCGAAATAGGTGATGACGGCGGCGGCGCCCGCGCGGTGGAAGCCGGCCAGGGACTCGAGCACCGCCGTCTTCAGGTCGAACGCGCCCGCGGCGGCGGCGTGGTGGAGCATCGCGTATTCGCCGGACACCTGGTAGGCGAGGACGGGCACCCGCACCGCGTCGCGCGCCTCGCGGAGGATGTCGAGGTACGGCCCCCCGGGCTTGACCATCACCAGGTCGGCGCCCTCGTCGACGTCCCGCAGCACGGCGCGCAGCGCCAGCCGGCGCCCGGCGGGCGGAAGCTGGTAGGCGCGGCGGTCGCCGTGCGCCGGCGACGAGTGTGCGGCGTCGCGGAAGGGGCCATAGAAACACGAGGCGAACTTCGCGGCGTAGCTGAGGATGGCGGTCGAGAAGCACCCGGCGCCTTTCAGCGCGGCGCGGATGGCGGCGACGCGGTTGTCCATCATGTCCGACGGCGCCACGACGTCGGCCCCGGCGGCCGCGTAGGCGGCCGCGATCGCGGCGATGCGGGCGACGCTGGCCTCGTTGTCGACGCTTCCGTCGGACTGCAGGATGCCGCAATGCCCGTGGCTCGTGTACGCGCAGAGGCAGACGTCCGCGATGATCAACAGCCCCGGGTAGGTCTCGCGGAGGGTCGCGATGGCCTGCACCACCGGCGAATCGGGGGCGTCCGCGCGCGACCCGCGTTCGTCCTTGGCGCCGGCCGGCACGCCGAAGAGCAGCACGGCGCGGAGTCCGTTGCGGACGGGGGTGTCCAGCGCCTCCCGCAGCCGCCCGACCCCCCATCGGCACTGGCCGGTCATGGCGGCGATCGGTTCGCAGGCGTCGGCGCGGTCGGTGACAAAGAGCGGCCAGACGAGGCGGTCCACGGCCGGCGCGCCGTCAGCCTGCCACGTCCGAAGGGTCTCGTGCCCGTATCCGGAATGCAGTTCAACGCGGTTCATCGGAAACAACTCCCTCCAATCCCTCGGCCTCCAAGGCGGCCAGCGTCGGCGCCCCGATGGCCATCCAGCGGCGGGCGGCGCCCCGCTCGCGGGGATAATGCCTGAAATAGGAGCGAACGGTACTGGGACTTGTGAAAAAAACGCGGCCAAAGGGACCGTCCGGCAGGGGACCCGGGCAGGCCTCCACCGTTTCGTAGAAGACCGCGGGGACAAGCTCGATGCCGTGCGCGGCGAGGGCGCGGACCCGCTCGGCCGCCGGGGAGACGGTGGAGCAGGGATAGAAACAGCGGCCCGAAACGAGGCCCGCGGCGCGCGGCGCGAGCGAGGCGATGCCGCCGAAGTCCGGCGCGATGATGTCGGCCGGCAGCCCGAGCCGCTCGAGGGCGTCCGCAGTCGCGGGGCCGACGGCCAGGAGGGTCCGGCCGCACAGGGCGCGCGCGTCCCGGGCGTGCGCGAGCGCATGCACGAAGGCCCGCGCGGCGAACGCGGAGGCGAAGGCGACCGCGCCGCAGCCCTCGAGATGCCGATCGAGGAGGCCGAGACGCTCCTCGAGCGGACGGGGAAACAGGCGGATCATCGGCCAGGGCCGCAGCGGACCGAGATGGGCGAAGTGCTCGGGATGGGTGCCGACGAAGAGGATCGTGTCCGCGGTGACCGGGCCGCGGGAGGGCGCCGGTCCTTCCTCGGTCCCGGGGTCGAACAGATGCCGCCGGAAGTCCAGGGGCCGGAGCCGGGCGATCAGGTCGTCGTCGTCCGCCCGCGTCACGAGGGCGAGGTGCCCCTGCAGCGGCGTGGTTCCGCCCGGGACATACGCGGAGATCCGGCCGGCCAGCCCGAGGCGCTCGAGCGCACAGGCGGCGACCACGATGGCATCGAACTCGCCGCGGTCGAGCGCGGCGATCCGCTCGTCGATGGTCCCGCGCAACGGGCGGGGCTCGGCGGAAGGACAGAGCGAGCGTACGGCGGCGTCGCGCCGCGGGCTGCTCGTCCCGACCGTGCGGGCGTCGGCCGGCGTCGCGACGCCGGACCGGAGGAGGAGCGCGTCCCGCGCGTCGCGGCACGGGAGGAGGGCGGCGACGGCCAGGCCGGGGGGCGTCCGGCGGGGAAGATCCTTGGCGGAATGGACGGTCAGGTCGCAGCAGCCGTCCTGGACGACCTTGTCGAGGTCGCGGGTGAAGAAATCATCCGGGACGGTCGGATCGGACAGGGGGGTGCGCTTGTCGCGGTCGCCCGGGGTCTCGAGGTGGAAGACCTCGCAAGGGGTGTCCGGCGGGAGGACCGTCCGCACGGCGGACATCGCCTCCTCCGTCTGCATGCGCGACAGCCGGCTCGCGCGGGCCGCGACCCTCAGGATCCTGCCGCCCATTCCCGGGTTCCCTCCCGGATGATCTCCGCGGCACGCTCGCCCCCGCGGCGGCGCTCGTCGAGGTTGACCTGGGCGCGGGCCTCAACCTGGCCGAGGGAGATGTAGTCGACGCCCGGAAGCGCCCGCGCGTCGTCGCTGCAATCCGGCGGAACGCCCAGGTCGACGATGACCAGCGGTCGGGCGGCTTTCGCCAGGTGATGGGCGTAGAGGACGGGGTGGGGGGCGGCGGTCGCGGCGACGATGCCGCCGACGCCCTCCATCATCGGTGCGAGGTCGTCGAGGCCGGTGCCGAACCCCCGCACCTCCCCGGCGAGCCGCAGCGCGTTCTCAGGACAGCGGCCTGCGATGCGCAAGGCCACCCCGCCCCGCTCGGCCAGGCGGCGCGTGACGGACGACGCGAGCGAGCCGGATCCGATGACCGCGATCGGGGCCCCCGGGGTGGCGCGCTCCAGCAGGGCCTCGGCAGCCAGGGCGGCGAGGGAGATCAGCGTCTGATCGATGCGGCTCTCGCGGCGCGCCTTGCGGGCGACGGACAGGATCTCCTGGAAGATGCGGTCGAGCGACGCATCGTTGCCGCCCGTCTGCTCGCGGAACAGCCGGTAGGCCTCGCGGACCTGGCCGAGGACCTCCAGCTCGCCCAGCACGCGGCTTTCCAGGCCCGCGGCGATGCGCGCCAGCCGCTCGAAGGCCTCCGGGCCGCTCCAGATGCGGGCCACTCTCGCTCCGGCCGGATCCGGGACCGCCGCGCCGTAACATTCCAGGCGCGGGCACGTGTCGAGGACCACGAACGCGCCCGAGCCGGGCCGGCGCAGGTTCCGGACCACCGCCTCCCTCGTCCCGGGGGATTCCAATTGAAGTTCGCACCCAACCAAATCCATAAGCCACCCGTGCCGCGCACCCATCCGGACGCGGCACAAACGTGAAAAGGTACCCCCGGGAGCCCTGCGTGACAAGCCGCTGGGGGCGGATGCGATCCCTGCCCGGTGCGGCGCAACGGGAGAACGTTTGGATTGTGAACGGGCCGGGCGCTGGTAGATTGCCGATCATACGACGGATGGGATCGATGCGGATTCACGTGCTTCAACATGTCCCGTTTGAGGGACCGGCGGCGATCGCGGACTGGGCCAAGGCGCGCGGCCACGAGCTGGCCGTCACGGAGGCATGGCGGGAGGCAATGCCCGGCCTGGACGCCTTCGACGCGCTCGTGGTGATGGGTGGACCGATGGGTGTCCATGACGAGGCGGAACGGCCCTGGCTCCGCGGCGAGAAGGCCCTGATCCGCGCGGCGATCGAGGCGGGCCGCAGGGTCGTCGGCGTATGCCTTGGCGCGCAGTTGATGGCCGACGTCCTCGGCGCCCGCGTCTACCGCAACACCCACCGCGAGATCGGCTGGCTTCCGGTCGACCTGACGCCGGCTGCGCGCGCCTCCGGGCTGTTCGAGGGGCTGCCGGACCACCCCGTCGTCTTCCAGTGGCACGGCGACACGTTCGATCTCCCGGCGGGCGCACAACTTCTCGCCTCGAGCGAGGGCTGCCGCAACCAGGCGTTTCTTGCCGGCCGCCGCGCGCTGGCGCTGCAGTTCCACTTCGAATCCACCGTGGCCGGCGTCGAATCGCTGCTCGTCCATTGCGCGGGCGAGATGACGCCCGGCCCGTACGTG
>CAYODK010000023.1:0-45789 GCA_964402695.1 uncultured Verrucomicrobiota bacterium | reverse complement strand
GGCGACCACCGAGATCTACACTCTTTCCCTACACGACGCTCTTCCGATCTATAGGCCGCACTGGCGCCCAGGGTGCCATCCGCCTGCCAGGTCCCGGGCAGTTGCGCCTCCACCCGGGGGCCCATGGCGCGCGTCAAGGTCAAGGCCCCGGTCCGCGTGTCCTGGTCGAAGAACACGACCTCGATCTTCAGCGACGAAAGCGGCGGCGGCGTTCCCGAGGCCTCCAGCGTGATCCGGACCAGGCGCATGTCGTCGTAGTCCTCGCTCTCCGGGAATCGCTGCAGGGCCAGGTCCCGGATGCGGATCCGCTTCGCCGGCGCCGCGGCCCCTCGCCGCTGTTCCTGCGTCAACCGGGCCCATTCCCCCGCCGCCCTCTCGGCCTCCGGCTTTCCGGCGGCCCGCTGCAGGAGAAGCGCCCACTGGCCAATCGCCTTGTCGGGCATGCCCCGTTGCTCGAAGATGCTCGCCCGCAGAGGATAGGCAGGAAGGTACTCCGGGTCCTCGGCCTGCAGTTGGGCTAGGATTTCATCCGCCGCATCGGCATTCCCGGCCGCGCCCTTTGATCGGGCGGATTCAAGCATGGCGGCCGAGCGCTCCGCGCGCGTCGGCGCGGCCGGCGCAGGCGGAGCGGGCGTCGGGGCGCGCACCGGGGGTGCAACGCGGGGCGTCCCCTCGGCGGTCCTGACCTGCTGGGTGGCCAGGGAGTGGAATGCGCTCTTGATGGTTGCCAGTTCCTCGCGCAGACGGCGCAGTTCCTCCGCCGTGCGATCATCGGGCAGGCGGTTGGTCACGACGAGGACGGGCGGTGGAGGCGCAGGAACCGGATCCGGAACAGGCGCGGGTGCGGGATCCGGCGGATCCGGAACGGACACGACGGCCATATCGTTGGTCGTCGGCTGCGGCCCGGGCTCCTCCGCCTCCCGGCCCCCGGGACGGCTCGCCCACCACCCCCCGACGAGCGCGACCGCCGCCAGGGCGGCCACGAAGGGAACGACCCGCCGGCGCCGGGCCGCGGCGGCCGCGACAGGTCCGCCGGCGATTTCCGCCTGAACGAAGGCGTGAACCAGCATCGAGGTCCGGCCCACCTCGATCATGTCGCCGTGGTGCAGGATCGCCCGCTGGACCTCGCGCTTGTTCACCAGCGTCCGGCCCATCGAACCGAGGTCGCGCACCAGCAGCCCGCCGTTGTGATGCTCCACCACGGCGTGCTCGTAGGCGATTTCGGGATCCTCGATTCGAAGTCCGCACCCCATGCCCCGGCCGATCGTCATGGGCTCGATCGGAACCGTGATGCGTTCGCCCTTGCGAGGTCCGCTCAGGATGACGAGGCGAAAAATCAACACAACTCCCATGGCAAGCCCCGGGCACCCGGGCGTTTGCCGTTCCTATCTTGCCCGCATTTCGCCCGGTTCTCAAGTCGGATCAGGAAGCCCGGATCCCCGGCCAGGCAATCCGAACGCGAGCCCGACTCGTCTGCCGTGAGCATGGGTACGGCCGCGACCAGGCGCCGCATCGCGTCGAGCGGCAGGTGGAACCGCCTTGGCGGGCCCAACCCCTACGGTCGCGACTCGCGGATTGCGGACCAGATGCGCAGCATCACGTCGCCGCGCGTGACGGGATCCGTCGAGCCCGCCGACGGGGCGGACGACCCGCCGGGGGGAAAAAGCTCCAGGATCGCCGCCCGGCCGGCCGGCTCCCCGGTCCGTTCGGCCCCGGCAACGGCGAGGGCCAGCGCACCCGGATCGGCCCTCCCCGCAAGGAGGTCCCCCACCCCCCTGGCCCAGACCCGGGCGGTGGCGAGCTTCAGAGGCTCGTCCGCCCGCGCGTTGTAGTCGTGGAAGAAGCCCTGCGTGCCGAGGTACTGCGCGGCGGGAATCCATGCCTCCGGCCCGCCGCCATGGACGTCGTTGAAGAAGCTCACGACCTGGCGTCGCGAAACCAGCGTGCGCACCAGCACGCCGGGGTCCAGCCGTGCCGGCGGCGTGCCGTGGCGCCGGGCCAGCGCGGCGGCGAATCCCGCGGCCTCGCCGGTCTGCATCCAGACGGGCTCCAGGCGCACACTCCCCCACGCCACGTGCGTCGCACCCAGGCAGACGGGCACCAGCAGGTTGTCCACCCCGAGAGGCAGCAGCGAACGATACGGAACCTGGGCCGGCCGCGATTCCTCGGTCAGAATGAGCTTCCCATCGTACCGGAAGCCCGGACGCGACGCGGTCGTGCACGAATGGGAATCCATGTACCAATCGGTGAAGGCCACGCTGTCGGGGTGCACCGGCGTCCGCCCGAGCCCGGGGGCGAGGGACCCGTCGTGCTCCGTGAACATGTGCCGCCCCACGATGCGCCGCGCCTCGCGCACGTACATCTCGTAGGGCAGGTGCCCGTTGTCGGGGAACTCGTCGGCCGGCAGACCCCACTTCCGGTGCTCGGCCCGCTTCGCCGGGGTGACGGACTCGTCGTTCTGCAGAAACCACATCAGCCCCAGCGCAAACTCCAGATGCCTCCGGATGATCGGCTCGCGCTCCGTCCAACCGGCCTCCGGATACCCGTGGTTCTCGCCGGGAAGAACCGGGCTGTTCACGTGCGCCTTCCGATTCGGCCCCGGCCCCCCCGCGATGTACTTCCGTTCGTAGTCGACGTATTCCTCGCGCCGGTAGCCGGGCGGTCTGGCGAAAGGAACCCGGTTCGACGGGTCGCAGGTGACGCAGAAGCGGAAATTGTAGGCCTGCACCGCGCCGTCGGCCGTGAACGGACTCGTCGGATCGATGCTTCCCTGCCGCGCGCTGTACGCCCGGAGGTTCAGCCCCTCGCGCTCCACGCTCCCCGGGGGGGCGTGATCGATATTGCAGAAGACCTGGCCCGCATGCGGCTCCCCGTGCTCCGCCCGGGACTCGCGTCCGACGCGGTAGGGAACCCGGGCCAGCGGCAGCAGATCCCCCTCGTAGGTCGCGTCCGCGAAGACCGCGGCACGGACGCGGATCTCCGCCTCCGTGCCGGTCGCGCGCAGGGTCACGCCACGCAGCATCGACGCCTCGCGTTCGGCCGCTACGGGATGATGGCCCAGCAGCAGCGTGACGTTGGTCGCCGCCGCAACCAGCCGGTTGAACTCCCTCTCGGCGACATGCGGCTCGGCCCAGCCGATCGGGTAGTGCTCATGCGTGTAGCGAACCGTCTGGTGATCCCGCGAACCTTCGCCGAACGTCTCCCGGTAATGGCGCTCGATGTTCCCCAGCAGCTCCGTGAAGAGCGGCGAGCGGTGGCCCCCGTAGAGCGCGTCCCATTGCATCAGACCGTTGGCCATCATCCCGCCGATGTGCTGGTTGTGCTGCACCAGCAGGACCGAGCAGCCCTCGCGCGCGGCCCGGACGGCGCAGGCGATTCCTCCCCCGGTCGCGCCCACGACCACAAGATCGTAGCTCCGGCCATCGACCTCCGCCGGGCTGGCTGCCCGGGCCAACTGCACGGGCTCCCGAACGGCCGGCGGCGCCGCCGGGGCCGGAACCGCGTTCGTTCGTCCCAAGGGGGACACGGCCACCGCGGCGGCGCGGCGCGCGCGCTCCGCGGCGGCGGTCGCACCGGTTCCCTGTTTCCCCCGGGTTCCATGCTCGGGGAAGTCCTCGGCGTAGCGCTCGAGCAACGCGGGGATGTCTGGCGGGACGAAATACATCCTGCCGCGGATTCTCCGTGTCTCGCCCGGCGCGAGCCCCCCGATCCGGAAGTCGGCATGCAGACATCGCGCAACGCCCTGGAAGAGCTCCTGGTAGGGCTCCCACGCGGTGGCCCAGACGAGCCGCTCGTCCCCGCTGAAGCAGCCGATCAGGCCGTTGTCGGGGGCCCGCGGGTGGAGGGGACGCGGGTTGACGTCGGTCCGCGGAATGCCGGCCGGGCACCACACCTGGCCCGGCGTGTAGCGCGCCTCGACCGCCCAGTCGGAGGTCGGCATCCGCTGCAGCCTTCCGTCGAGAAACAGGAAACACTTCGGAAGGTAGTCCTCCAGGGAGGGCCCCTTCTCCCCGACGCCGGTGAAGACGCCCAGCCGGGGGCATGCCTGGGCCCAGTGTGCCTCGGAACGCTTGTCCCCGGGGTTGTGGGCCGTCAGCTGGAAGTCCACCACGTCGTCCCGCGCCTCGATTCGATGGCCCACGGTCACGCCATCGGCGAACGTGCACCGGAGCTTCAGGATCCGCCCGTCCGGGCTGCGGGCGACGAACTCCGTCCTGTGGGGAATCACCGTGTGCCCGACCCAGTCCGCGTCGGTGGACCCGGCTCGGCAGTAGGCCTCGAGGTAGTGGACCCGCAGTTCGCCGCCCGGCAGGTGCGCCCCGCGAATCACGAGCCAGTTGTTCGTCCAGTCGAGCGTCAGCCCGGCTCGCGTCGACGGCGGACCGTCCGCTCCCGCGGCCATCCGCACGGACATTGCAAGCACGAGCCAACCGAGGAGGGAACCACGGCCGATCCGGGGCGCGTTCATGACCCGAGGATCGCAAACCCGCGGTCCACCGTCGAGACGCGTCCCAACCTCCTCGGCCCGGTTCACGGCCGCAGATCGAGCACCGCCACGGATTCAGCCGGGAGGGTCATTCGCGCGTCGCGGCCGGACCACGGGATCGCGCCTCCGGTCACGCGATCAACGGCCCGGGCGGTCGGCGGATCGTGCTCGAGACTCAGCACCAGACTCTGCGATTCAGGACTGTCGTTGAAGACGGTCAGGTAACGGCCGCCGAAGCGCTCGATCCGAACGCGGGGATCGCCCGCCCTGGCCCGCGTGACCGGTTCCCAGCCGGCTTCCGCGACGAGCCGGCAAAGGGGAACGTACTTCCGGAACAGCGCCCGGTCCCTCTCGAACAGCTCCGGCCGCGTGAAGTAATGGCCCGTCGAGGCATCGGCGCTGAAGAAACCCGGGAACATGCCGCAGGCCAGGCTGCGCTGCATGAACTTCTCCGTCAACGCGGCGGGGAAGTGCTCGAACCTCGTGTTCATCAGGAAGCAATAGGGTTTGCCCCCGCAGAGGGCCCGGCGGTACAGGAGTTCGTCGAACGGCATGGGGCGCCATCCGCCCGGCGGATTCCAGTCGGTCTCCGTCCCCATCACGTCGAGCATCGGGGCCAGCCAGCACAGGCGGTGCGGCGTCCCGTTGGCCATCATCAGCCGGCCCATGCCGTGCACGTCCCGCGCGATGGCGCGGACGTACTCCCACGCGATCAGCCCCCGGAACACGGCCGGGCGATGCGAGACCGGCGAAAAGGTCAGCGGCGCCTCGGCCCCGGCGAAATGATCGCGGCGGGAATCCAGGGGGTCGGTGACATACCCCTCGGACGAATCGATATACTCCCCGTCGAGGTCGCCCCGGCGCGAGTCCCCGTACAGGGTCTCGCGAAGACGGGGATTCCATTTGTTCTTGAAATCCGTCACGTCGCCCGGGACGCCCGGGGCCGAGTTCATGCTCCACACCGCGCCGTCGCACCATGGCGTGTCCCGGAGCTGCGCCGGCGGAGAGCCGCTCTCGTCATGGAATCCGCTGGTCAGGAACGCCTCCGCGGCCGACCGGACGGACGGATTCCCAGGCGCGGAGGCCAGGCGCCGGGCCTCCGCCAGGGCGGCCTCGATCGTGCGGGGCATGTCGCCGGGCATGCGCATCCACCACGTCATCGGCTCGGTGTAGCGGAACGTCAGGATGCCGTGCGAGTCGTCCCAGGCCGTCTCGTCGTTGCCCTCCTTGAAGGCAAAGCCGAAATCCTCCCATGCCGGCACGGCGCTGATCTTCGCGAAGGGCATCCAGACGCCCTGCCGCGGAACGCGGACGCGGAAATGATCGGGGAAGATCCCGTGGTACCGCTCCAGGGCGGCGCGGAAGCCCCATTCCGGGTCGAACGCGAAGGCACAGACGCGCAGGCGCGCCCCCGGCTTCTCCGGCGCAAGGCCCAGGTCGAACGCCACGAAGATCTCGCGCGTGGCCGCGTTGTAGCCGGTCCGGAACACGGCGGGGCGGTCCATGTCGATCCCAACGGCCATCCCCCGACCCCCGCGCCGGATCGCCGCAAAGGGGTAGAGGGACAACCGTCCGGTGCCGGCCGACGCGCGGGCTGCGTGGACGTACTCGCGCCCGGGAGCCGCCGGCTCGGCCTTGTCGCATCCGGCCAGCCATTCCCAGCCGTCGCCGTCGACCGGCCATGCATGAACCAGCGTCACGGCCCGGTCCCGGCCGCCCGTGTCCTCCAGCGTCGCATCGACGAACTCCACGCCGCCGGTGAGGCTCCTCGGCGCATCGAGGCGAAGACCGATCGCCTCGCGTTCGAGCCGGACGAAGCCGGACCCGGCCGCGACGTCGCGCACCTGGAAACCCGCCGAAGGCGGCGCGACGTCCGTGACCGGGACGCCGTCGAAGATCACGGACCCCGCGGGGGCCTCCAGGACGCCCAGCCGGGCATCGCGGAAATCGGCGCGACCGCCGTGGCCGCGCAGGAGCAGATGAACCGTGACGGATCGAACGGGTTTCTCCGGCAGCACGAGGACCTCGCGCCGCTCGCCGGCGTGCGTGCCGGTCGAGAATGCCGCGGTCTGACCCCATAACGGGGTGCCGTCCGTGTACAGAAGATCGAGATAGAGCGAGTAGTCGTTGTCGCGCCCTCCGGTCACGCCCGTCGCACGGCTCCACGCCGAGGCGACGATCGGCTGCGGGGTCGCCTGGTTGAGCGTGACCGTCTGCGAAAGCCCGCGACGTCCCTTGGCATCGCCGCCGTTGTCGCAGGTGAAGGAACCATCCGCGCCGCGCTCGAACCCCGTCTCGTACGGCCGCCACCCGGCATCGGTCAGGCGGTTGGGCCCCGCCGCGTCGCGATCGACGATGCGTTTCATAAGGGCCCCGTCGGCCGGCGGGGCCGAACGGCCCGCCCCGGGCGAGCCAAGCAGCAGTCCGAGTGTCACTGCGAGGATGGATGCGGTGCTGGATCTCATGGCGATTCCCCTGTCGTGCCAAGACTACCGCAAAAGCAGGGTCCGGCCCATCCCATGGCGGCGCACGCCGGATCCTGTTAGGCTCGGTTCATGATGACTCTCCGTCTCGTCCGGCTGGGCCTCGTCCGCTCGCGCCTCACAGTCGCCGCCACCCTGCTTTGCGCCGCGGCCTGCTCGTCCGCGCCGGCACTGACGGTCCGCGTGGACTCGGCCGGCAGCGCGCCGCGAATCGTCGTCGACGGCACGCCCGTCCGCGCGCGCATGTTCTGGGGAGCGCCGGGAGCCGCACCCCTGCCCGTTGCGGAGACCGGCGGCATGACGTCGTTCGACTTCACGGCGTCCGGCGGGGCCACGAACGGCACCCTTCATTTCCGGTTCGGCGAGACGCCCGGCTCGCTCGTCCTCGACGACATCCGCCTGACCGACCTCGACACCGGACGCGACGTCATCCCGGTCTGCGACTTCGAGCAGGGGACCAACAGCTTCCGGCGCGACTGGACTTTCTGGCCGACGGGACCGGCCAACACGGTCGGAGCGATCGATGTCGTGCCGGGCGCGGGCCGCTCCGGTTCGGCCGGGCTCCGCGTCACGCTGAAGGCGCCGCCGGGGGGCGACTGGCCCGACTTCCACATCTACCACCACGCCCGGCTGACCCTCGAGGCGGGCCGCCGCTACCGCGCGCAGTTCTGGGCGGGCGCGAAGCCCGCACGGAAGATCACCACCGCGGTCTACCGTCCCGGCTCGCACTATGAACTCCTCGGCGGCCCGCAGAACGTGTTTGGCCGGCAGATCCGCCACGCCGCGGAGGCCGGCGTGAGGTTCGTGAGCTTCCCCGTCCCCCTGCCCTGGCCGCGCCCGGGCGAGGCGGTCGACTGGACGGGCCTCGACGCCGCCTGCCGCCGCGTGCTGACGGCCAACCCGAACGCCCTTCTGCTTCCGCGCGTCCCGATGGACCCGCCCGAATGGTGGCGCAAGGCGCATCCCGACGAGGTCATGCAATGGGAGGACGGCCGCCGCGACAAGGCCGTGCCGGCGTCCCCCGTCTACCGTCGCGACGCCGCCGAGCGCCTTGCGGCCCTCGTGGACCACCTCGAATCCACGCTGGGCTCTTCGGTGGCCGGCTACCATCCGTGCGGGCAGAACACCGGCGAGTGGTTCTACCAGGACACGTGGCGGCCGCCGCTCAGCGGCTACGCCCCGGCCGACCTCGCCGGGTGGCGAACCTGGCTTCGCGCGCAGTACACCACCGACGACGCCCTCCGGGCCGCATGGGGCGCGACGGACGTCACGCGCGACACCGCCACCGTTCCGACCGCCGCCGAGCGCCGGGCCTCCCCCGCCGGGTGTCTCCGCGACCCCGTGCGCGAGCGACGGCTGATCGATTTCGCCGCGTACCAGCAGGACGCCATGGCGGACTGCGTCTGCGAACTCGCGCGAGCCGCCCGCACCGCCTCGCGCGGCCGCAAGCTCGTCGTGTTCTTCTTCGGCTATGTCTTCGAGTTCGCCCCCGTCGCCACGGGTCCCGCGGTGTCCGGCCACTACGCGTCGCGCCGCGTGATCGACTGCCCCGACATCGATGTCCTCTGCTCCCCCATCTCGTACCATGACCGCGGCCTCGGCCAGAGCGCGCCCGCCATGAGCGCCGCGGAGAGCGTCGCGCTCGCCGGCAAGCTGTGGCTGAACGAGGATGACACGCACACCTATCTGGCCGCCGGAACCCCGCCGGGAGCGCGCGATCATGTCGACACGCTCGAGGCGACCAACGCGCAACTCGTCCGCAATGTCGCCCAGGAGGCCCTCCGGAATTTCGGAACGTGGTGGATGGACCTCGGCGCCAGCGGGTGGTTCGACGATCCCGGCATGTGGCGCGAGATGATCCGCCTCAAGGTCCTCGACGAGGCGATGCTCGCGACACCCGCCCCGTTCCGTCCCGAGGTCGCGGTCGTCATCGACGAACGCGCCATGCTGCGCGTGACTCCGAAGGGATCCGCCGCGACGCGCGCCGGGATCTACGAGGCGCGCACCGCGCTCGGCCGCATGGGCGCGCCGTACGGGCAGATCCTGATGGACGACCTCCTCGCGGGCCGCGTCAAGGCGAAGCTCTTTGTCCTGCTGAATCCCTGGGATCTCGACACCGGCCGCCGCGCGGCCCTGCTGGACCTTACGCGCGGCGCGGGCCGCATCTGGTGTCATGTCCCGGACGATCCCGCAGGTCCGAGGCCGCGCGACATCCGTCCGGCGGACGACGGGATCCACCTCTCCATGAGCGCGCCGGGGCTGACGTCCGACCTGCTCCGGCGTGCCGCGCGGGAGGCGGGGGTCCACCTGTTCACGACCAACGACTGCAACGTGTACGCGAATGCCGGTTACGTCGCCCTGCACGCCTCGCAGGAGGGTCCCGTGGATCTGTTCACCGGCCGCGATGGGGAGGTTGCCGACATGCTCACCGGCGCCCCGGCCGGCCGAGGCCCCGTCCTGCGGCTGGACATGAAGCGCGGAGAAACGCGCGTGCTGCGGTACTGACCGTCCCGCTTCGCGCCACCGAGGGGCAGACGCTCCTGTCTGCCCCGCACTGCCGTCCTGCCCGGGACGGGCCCCGCCCCGCCGATCGTCGCCGCCCTCAACTCGCAACCGTCGACCCGCGGTGCCCGGCGCGTCGACCCCGGGCAAGGAGATCCATCGACCATGCCGGATTTGTTTGCCCCCACCGGGACAAGCCCGGTGGGACGCCGTTCGGGATGCATCGCCCCGCAGGATCACCATCCGGGACAGCGTCGGTGGGACGCCGTTCCGGACGGAAGGGGACAGAGAACACTTCGTCCAATCCTTGGAACTTGCAGCCCAAAGGCTTCCAAAGATCGGACGAGCCCGTCCGCCCCGCCGTCACCACTTCTCTGTCCCCACAGGCTTCTTCTCTGTCCCCACAGGCCTGGCCTACCACAGGCCTACGGTCGCCCGACCTCCAGTGCGAGCGGGCCGGTCCCCGGCGCCTCGAACGGCCCGGCGGACGGACGGTCCGGAGCCCGGCGCTTGCCGAAGTAATCGATATCCACGGCAATCGGAGACCCGTCCGGGTTCACGAAGCCAACCCCCGGCACCGCCGCCTTCCCGAGCAGGTCCGACGTGACCCGCTTCGTCGCGGCCCGGCCCCAGTCCGGCGCCACGGTGAGCCGCACCACCACGGATCCGCCGTCCTCGATCCGCTGGACCTGCGGATCCGCCGCAACCACGACCGCACCCTCCTCCTTCGCCGACGGGCGTGCGCCGTTGAGGTAGACGTTTCCCGCGGCCACCGACGGACGCTCCCGCTCGTCGTACATCCATGTCCCGTATCCGCTCACCCGCGCGTGGCGGTCGTCCTTCCTGGCCGGCGCGGCCTGCGCGTCGCCGGCGCCGACGAAGACGTTGTTGAAGAAACGGTTGTCGCCGCCCTGGATCCGGCTCAGGCCGGCCACGACCGTCGAGTGCGCGGGGTGGTACGGCGTCTCCCGGTTCAACTCCACCGTGCTGATCAGCCGTCCCGCCCAGAGGTTGTGGACATACGCCCCGCCCTGCGACATGTCCAGCAGCGACGTCGGCGAGAGGAAGAGGTTGTTGTCGACCAGGTACGGGCCGTGATCGACCTCCATGAACAGGTCCTCCGATGCGTTCTCGTAGCACAGGTTCCGCGTGATCCGCGTGCCCTGGGCCATCCAGTCCATCCACAGGCCCCGGCACGTGCGGAAGATGCGGTTGCGCGCGATTTCGCAGTCGATCGCGGCATGGATCTTGATGCCCGCCATCTCGGCGCCCGTGAAGAGCTTCCGGACATGGATGTCGTGGATCACGTTGCCGGTGATGCGGCTGAACGCGGCGCCGAGGCTGCCGACAACGCCCGCCTGCTCGCAGTGGGAGATCACGTTGTCGCGCACCACGTGGTGCCCGATGGTCTCCTTCGTCCATGGAATCGCATGGGCGTGGGCGCGCTCGATCGTCTTCACGTAGCCCTCGGCCGAGTTCGCCGAGGTGTTGTCGAACTCGTCGCCGTGCTTGCCCAGCGCGACGCCGACGCACCGCGAGTGGGAGATGACGTTGCTCTCGATGATCCAGCCGCGGCTCCAGTGCGTCCCGATCAGCCCCGGCTGCTCCGCGGTCGGCGGGGCCCACGGCGTCGCGGCGTGGCGCATCGTGAAGCCGCGGACCGTGATGAAGTTCCGCCCGGGCTTGTCCGGGTAGAAGACGGTCCGCCGAGCATTCGCCTCGACGAGCCGGGTGTTCGGATCGACGCCCTTGAACTCCGCCCAGAGCGTCGTGTTCGATCCGTCGACGCGGCCGTACCACACCGGCGCGGCGGGCGCCGTCTGCGACGGCGACGGGCGGAAGACGAGGCACAGCGTCTGGCGGCCCGTCAGGCGCCGGACCGTGGCATGGAACGACCTCCACGACTGCCACCCACCGGTGTTCGGCACCTCGCACCATCCGAGCAGCTCCCCATCCGGCGCCCCGAGCCGGACCTGCACCTGTCCGCCGCGCGTATCGGACGCCGCGCGGATCTCGATGCGGTCGGTCGTCGTGCCAAGGTCCACCCCTTCGTACCTGGCCCAGTCGCCGTTCTCCAGCCACCCGATGCACTCGCCCCCCTCGGTGCACGGCGCATTGCGAACGCCTTCGTGGGACGCATAGCTCACCGCCGGAATCGGCGCGCCCTCGCCGGCGCGGATCCACGCGACGTTCAGCAGGACCCCACCCTTATCCGCCGGCACCCGGCTCCCGGGATCGAGCAGGTCCTCGAGCCGCGCCGCCTCGTCGAAGGCCTCGCCGTCGAGGTGGACCGCGCCGGTGTGGTGATCCCGCCCCCTGCCGTTGAACCAGTCGCCACGGATCACGTCGGTGTAGGGGTTGAACGCGCCGAACACGCTGTTCGGGATTGTCGCGGTCCAGACGTCGCCCTTCACACGCGTCCAGTTCGAGACGACCTCGGAGCCCTTGATCTCGACCCGCTCCCCCGGCGCGGCGCGATAGACGATCCGTTTCGCGTCCGACTCGCCGCCGCGCGGCGGGCTGACCGACTCGCGGTAGACCCCCGCGTGCACGGTGACCGTGTCGCCCGGCCGCGCGAGATCCGCGGCGCGCTGGATCGTGCGCAACGGAGCGGCCGCGGTGCCGTCATGGGCGTCATCGCCCGTCACCGCCACGTGGATCTCCGCCGCACCGACCGCCTGCGCGACCGCCAGCGCCAACCCCATCCTCACAGTTCCGCTCTTCATGCACAGATCCTCCGCATCCACACCGCCCCGTGTCTCCGCCCCGCCGCCCGATCCCGCCGGACGTGCCGCCTGCCCGCCCGACTACCGCGCCCCGCCGGCGCTGTCGCGGATCGCCCGGAACATCGCCACCAGGTTCTCCGTCGGCGTCTGCGCCTGCACGTTGTGCACGGTGTCGAACACGAACCCGCCCCCCTCGCCGAAGATCTCGATGCGTTCCCGCACCTCGCGGTAGACCTCCTCCGGCGTGCCGAACGGGAGCGTCTCCTGCGTGTTCGCCCCGCCGCCCCAGAACGTGAGGTGCTTTCCAAACTCCCTCTTCAGCGTCCGCGCGTCCATGCCGGCCGCCGAGCACTGGACGGGGTTCAGGATGTCGAAGCCGGCCTCGATGAACTCCGGGATCAGAGGCGCCACGCCGCCGCAGGAGTGGATGAACGTCTTCCACCGGCTCCGCGCGTGGATCAACCCGTTGACCCTCGCATGGTACGGCTTGAACAGATCGCGGTAGGTCTCCACCGGGATGAACGGTCCGCGCTGCGTGCCGAAGTCGGTTCCGGTGATGAAGACGGCCTGCACGCGGTCGCCAAGGAGTCCGATCAGCGTTTCGATGTTCTTCAGCCCGATCTCGCACTGCCGCTCGAAGACGGCGCGGACGTAGTCCCGGCGGATCTCGGTCGACACGTACCATTCCTCGATGTCGCGGATGCCCTTCGGGTGCTTCATCCAGGGCGCGGGCACGAGGGCGATGTCGCCGAAGGCCGTGCCCGGCATCGTCAGCACGATCGCCGCATCGGTCCCCTCGTGGAGGTCCCGGATCCTGCGCTCGTAGTACGCCAGCGCCCGCGCGTCGAGCAGCCCGAACTCCTCGGTGTTGTCGGCCGGATCGAGCCGGTCCTCGTCGACCGGCGGCTGCCGGACGATCGAGTCGAAGAAGAACGAAGCCCGCGGCATCTTCCCGCTCGGCGGCGCCGACCGGTCGCCTTCCGGGTAAATGAGCAGGTCGCCGCTCTCGTCGAGGGTCGTGTTGAAATCCGCCGCGACGAGCACCTCGGTTCCGTCGAACATCGTGAACGGCTTCCAGTCGCGATTCTCGAAGCCGAACATGGTCGTCCGCGGCGGAAGGCCGACGGTGTCGATCCCCAGCGCGTCGCGCAGCTCGGCATCGATCTCGCCGAGCATCTGGTAGGGCTCGACGACCCTGACCCGCCAGTCCGGGTCCCCCAGCACCGCGCGACGGAGCCTAGTCACGGCCGACACGTGCATCCCGGTGACCGACGTGGCGCCCAGGTCGACCGGGACACGGTCGGGCTGGCGGTGGTTCAGGGCGGCGTCCAGGCGTTCCCGACGGGTCATGGTCCTCTCCTCATCCTCGCCCGCACTCTACCCCGATGCGCACCCGGCCGCCATGGCCGGGTTCACAAGAACCTATCTGCCGTCACAAGAGCCATTGACCGGGTCCGGCGCCGGGCCTACAGTCGCGGCATGTTCTACGATGGCGCGGGGATCCTCTGGGACAACCGGAGTCTGCGGGCTCCGGGCGTGGTTTTCGGCGAGGTTCGCTACGGCCCCGGGGGATTCTGCGGGCCGCGCGTGCAGCGGGACTTCCAGCTCGTCATGCTTCACTCCGGAACGGCGCGGGTGACCGTGGACGGCACGTCGCGCGACCTGCGGCCGGGCTGCGCCGCGCTGTTCCGGCCCGGCGGGCGCGAGCAGTTCCGGTTCTCGTCCGACGGCGAGACGCACCATACCTGGTGTACCGTTTCGCCCCGGCAGCTTCCCGTCGATCTCCGGCGCCGGCTGGCGGGCCTTCCGACCGACGCCGCCTGCTCGGAGAGCTTCCGCCACCTCCACGCCGCGGCGTTCAAGCTCGACCGGCCCCTCCACGACTCCACGCGTCACGTGATCCAGCAGATCGCCCACTGCCTGTTCCGCGAGTACGCGAACATGGCGCGGCCGTGCGAGACCGACGCCTGCCGGATGGCGCCCGTCAACCGCGCCCTCCGGTACATGGAGGAACATTACGGCGAGGACGGATGCCTCGCCGGCGCGCACGCGGTGTCCGGGGTGTCCCGCAACGCCCTGATCTACAAGTTCCGCGAGGACCTCCGGCGCACGCCGGCCCGCCACCTCTGGAACCTCCGCGTGGAGCGCGGCGTGGGGCTGCTCGCCGAGACGGGCCTGACCGTGGCCGAGATCGCCTACCGGTGCGGGTTCAGGAACCCGTTCCATTTCTCCCGCCTGGTCCGCGCCCACCAGGGTCTTCCGCCGCGCGAGGTCAGGCGGCGGGCCTGGGGGGCCCACGAACCGGCGTCCGGCCGCCGCGAGGACGGCTGAGCGCGGCCGCCGGGCGGCGTCAGGCCTTGCCCATCTTCCTCAGGTTCTCGAGGCACTTCGCGACGCTCTCGAGCGGCTTGTCCCCGCTCTCGTGCTCGACGATGTACCACTTCGTCCCGCCCGTGGACTCGCAGATCGCGAAGACCTCGCTCCACTTCACCTCGCCCTCGCCCACCGGGGCGCCCTTCGGCCCGCCGTGCTCCTTGAGGTGCACCGTCAGCGAGCGCCCGGGGTACTTCTTGAGAATCGCGATCGGATCGCCGCCGCCGCCGAGGCAGTTGCCGGTGTCGAGCTGCATGATGACGCCCGGCCCCGCGTTGGAGAAGATGACCTCCCACGGCGTGCTGCCGTCGTCGAACTTCTTGAAGTCGCCGCCGTGGGCGTGGTAGCCGACGTACATCCGGTCGCCGGCGACCTTCTCGGCCTGCGCGGTCAGGATCTTCGCCGTCTCCTTGCAGGCCTCGATCGTCGCCAGGCGCTCCTTCGGCATCCCGGGCACGACGAGGTACGGGTTCCCGATCGTCCGGTTGAACTCGACGGTCGCCTTCAGCTGGTCGTCCTGGATCGTGGGCCAGCCGGTGTGCGTTCCGCAGCAGACGAGGCCGTTGTCGTCCATCAGCTTCTTCAACTCCTCGGCCTTGCGGTTGTAGTAGCCGGCGTACTCGACGCCCTTGTAGCCCATCTTCGCGACCGCCTGCAGGACGCCCGGCAGGTCCTCGGCGCACTCCTTGCGGACCGAGTAGAGTTGGAGACCGACGGGGATCCTCTCCCCCGCGGCCCGCAGGCGGGACGGAATACCCAGGGCCGCCAGGGCGGCGAGGGCGGCGCTGCTCTTCAACCAGTCACGACGCGTCACGTACATGGTGCCTCCGCGTCCGCGGGTTAGGATGGCGCGGACAGGGCGGCAGGATAACGTCCCGGCGCCGTGCGGGAAAGCACGAACCGCGGCCCTGATCCCCGGCTGCCCGAGGCCGGGGACCGGGCGGAGGCCGCCGGTCTTGCCACCGGGGCCGCCGTCGGCTATCCATGCGGCAACGGAATCGCGGAGGCGGCCATGCGGAGAATGGGAGCGGCGGCGGCATGCGTCGGCGGACTGGCGGCCATCGCCGCCGGAGGAGCGGAACCGATGAGATCCCGGACATTCGGCGAGGACGCCGCGTTCCTTGCGCGGCACACGGAGACGGTCGTGCTGTCCTCCCCGGACGGCAGGGCCAGGGTCGCGATCGCGCCCGCCTTCCAGGGGCGCGTCATGACCAGCACGACCGGCGGCGACGCGGGCCCGAGTTTCGGATGGCTCAACGACCGGGTGATCGAGGGCGGCATCCGGCCCGAGGCCGCGCGCCGGGGCACGCTCGAGGACCACATCCACGTCTTCGGCGGCGAGGAGCGCTTCTGGCTCGGTCCCGAGGGCGGCCAGTTCTCGATCTTCTTCAAGCCCGGCACCGCCTTCGACTTCGCGTCGTGGAAGACGCCGGCGCCGATCGACACCGACGGATTCCGCCTGGCGGCGAAGTCCGACCGCCACGCCGATTTCACCCATGAATTCAGCCTCGTGAACTGGAGCGGCACGAGGCTGGCCTGCCGGGTCGACCGGACGGTCCGGCTGCTGGACCGCGCCGCCGCAGCGGGGGCCCTGGGGACGGCCGTGCCCGACGGCCTGGAGTTCGTCGGCTACGAAACGGACAACCGGCTGACCAACCGCGGGACGAACGCGTGGACACGGACGGGCGGCATGCTCTCGATCTGGATCCTCGGGATGTACAAGCCGTCGCCCTCGACCACGATTGTCATCCCGTTCCGGACCGGCGCCGAGGCGGACCTCGGCCCGCGGGTGAACGACACCTACTTCGGCAAGGTTCCGCCGGAGCATCTCGTCGTGAAGGACGGCGTCCTCTTCTTCCGCGGCGACGGCACCCGCCGGGGCAAGATCGGCATCCCGCCCGCCCGCTCGAAGGGCATCGCCGGAAGCTTCGACGAAGCCGGCGGCGTGCTGACGCTGGTGACGTACAATGTCCCGGCGGAGCCCGCCGTCTACGTCAACTCGATGTGGGAGCTTCAGAAGGATCCGTTCCGCGGCGACGCGATCAACGCCTATAACGACGGCTCGCCCGAGCCGGGCAAGCCGCCGCTGGGACCGTTCTACGAGATCGAGACCTCGTCGCCCGCCGCCGAGCTGGCGCCCGGCGCATCGATCCGCCATGTCTCACGCACCTTCCACGTCCGGGGTCCCCGTCCCGCCCTCGACCTCCTCGCGCGCGCGACCCTCGACACGAGGCTGGAGGAGATCGAGCAGGCGTTCTGATCGATGCGCCAGGCCCTCCGCCCTCCCGGGGCTGCGACGGACGGGCCGCGGGGGGACCCCGCCCCGCTCCGGACATCGCGGGCCCCGGCCGGACCCGATGTTTCGCGTTCTCCGCGCCGTACATCTGGTATAGTGGCGTCATGAAACTTTCCTGGATCGTTGCGCTCCTGACGGCGGTCACGGCAGCCGCCGTGGACATCGGCGACAGGGCTCCTTCTCTCGACGGGATGGACGGCTGGCTCAACGGCGAAGCCATCAATCCCGCGGAACCGGACGGGAAGACCACGTTCGTGATCGAGATGTGGGCGACGTGGTGCGGCCCGTGCCGCGCGACGGCGCCCCACCTCGCGGAGGTGGCGAAGGAATTCAAGGACAGGGGCGTCGTCATCGTCGGCGTGACGCAGGAAGACGAGGCCAAGGTCAAGCCGTTCGTCGAGAGTCTCAAGATCCCCTACCGGATCGCGATGGATCCGAAGAAGACCACGGCCGGCACGTGGATGAAGGGCGTGGAGGGAATTCCGCACGCGTTCATCGTCGACACCAACGGCGTCATCGTCTGGTCCGGCCATCCGATGGATGGCATGCGGGAGGCGCTTGCCGACGTCCTTGAGGGCACGTACGACCCGGAGAAGCGCAAGAAGCAGGAGGAACTGCAGGAGAAGCTCGCCCGCGCGCTCCAGATGCAGAACTTCGACCAGGCCCTCACGATCGCCGACGCGATGCTGGCCGGCGATCCCCGGCGCATGGAGCTTCACCAACTGCGCATCGGCCTGCTCTCGGAAAAGGGCGACATGGACGGAGTCCGCGTCCATCACCGGAGGATGCTGGAGGTCTTCAAGGACTCGCCCAAGGAGCTCAACGACCTGGCCTGGAGTCTCGCGGCGCCGTCCCCGCTCCCGATCGAGCTTCGCGATCTCGAGATCGCGATGGCCGCGGCGGGCCGTGCCGCCGCCCTGACCGAACGCAAGGACCCCGCGATCCTCGACACCTTCGCCATGGTTCTCCATACGATCGGGCTGACCGACCGCGCCGTCGCCACGCAGAAGGAGGCCATCGCGCTGGCCCAGGACACGGAGGTCCGCAAGGATCTCCAGACCCACCTCGCGTACTTCGAAAGCGCCCGGCGCGCCCGGGAGAGCCTCGACGCCGCGTCCCGGCCCGCGGCGACCCCGCCGGCGCCTCCGCCCGTGACGCCGGTTCCGGCCCCGCCGCCGGCGCCGTCCCCCGCCGCCCCCCTTGCGCCGGAACCCGCAGCGACACCCGCGCCCGCGCGGCCGGCCGCCCCGGCCGTGCCTCCCGCCGCGCCCAACCCCGGAGCCCCGTGATGTCCAGCTCGTTCGGCACGTTGTTCCGCGTCACAACCTTCGGGGAATCCCACGGCCGCGCGGTCGGCTGCATCATCGACGGCTGCCCGCCGCGTCTGGCCCTGGCCGAGGCGGACATCCAGCCGCAGCTCGACCGGCGGCGGCCGGGGCAGAGCGGGATTTCGACGCCGCGGGACGAGAAGGACCGCGTCGTGATCCTCTCGGGCGTCGAGAACGGCAGGACGCTCGGCACCCCGATCGCGCTTTCGGTCGCGAACCGGGACCAGCGCCCGGGCGACTACGGCGAGATGGCCGCGATCCCCCGCCCCTCGCATGCGGACTTCACCTACCAGGCCAAGTACGGCGCTCGCGCCTCCAGCGGCGGCGGCCGATCCAGCGCCCGCGAGACCATCGGCCGCGTGGCGGCCGGGGCCGTCGCGGAGACGTGGCTGCGCGGGCGCTTCGGCATCGACATCGTCGCATGGGTCAGCGGGGCCGGCGAGGTCGCCGCCTCCGGGACGGACATCGACCGGATCGACCGGACCATGGTCGACGCCCACATCACGCGATGCCCCGATCCTGTCGCCGCAGCGGCGATGGAGGCCGCGATCCACGCGGCGCGCGAAGCGAAGGACTCCATCGGCGGCGTCGTGTCGTGCGTCTGCCGCGGCGTCCCCGCCGGCTGGGGCGAACCCGTCTTCGACAAGCTGGAGGCCCGGCTCGCGCAGGCCATGCTCTCGCTCCCCGCGACGAAGGGCTTCGAGATCGGCTCGGGCTTCGCGGGCACGCGGATGCGAGGCTCGGCGCACAACGATCCCTTCGTCGCCAAGGGTGGACGGCTCGGGACGTCGACCAACCACAGCGGCGGCGTGCAGGGCGGGATCTCCAACGGAGAGCCGGTCGTCTTCCGCATCGCGTTCAAGCCGCCGGCGACGATCGGCCAGGCGCAGCGCACGGCGGACTTCGACGGCAACCCGGCCGTTCTCGAGGCGAAGGGACGTCACGACCCGTGCGTCGTCCCGCGCGCCGTGCCGATCGTCGAGGCGATGGCGGCACTCGTTCTCGCCGACGCCGCCCTCGCACAACTCGCCCGCGCGGCCGCGACCGGCTGAGAACCGCGAACGCGGGGCGGCCGGCGCCCCCGTTCGACGTCGGGGTGAGGCCATGAAAACGAACCGGCGCGGGATCCTGCTGACGATCGGCCCGGGCATCGTCTACGCGGCGGCGGCGGTGGGCACCTCGCACCTGATCCAGTCCACCCGTGCAGGTGCCGACTACGGCTACTCCCTGATCGGGTTGCTGGCACTGACCTTCGTCTTCAAGTACCCGGCGTTCGAGTACTCCTATCGCTACACGGCCGCGACGGGTCGGACCCTGCTGCAGGGATACCTCGACGAGGGCCGTTGGGCGCTGGGGCTCTTTCTCGCGATCATCCTCGCGAGTTCGGTGATCGCGGTGACCGTCCTGACGGCGGTGACCGCCGCGCTGGCGGGCAACCTGCTGGGACCGGTGTGGCCCGGGAGACGTCCGGTTCCACCCGCCGTGCTGAACCTCGGGATCCTGGCCGCGACGGTGCTGCTCGTCGGCGGCGGCCGGTACGCGGTGCTCGACCGCGCCATGAAGCTGATGATGGCCGCGCTGGCCGCGGTCACCCTCGTGGCGGTGGTCCTCGCGTTCCGGAAACCGGCGGCCGCAATCCCGGTGCTGCCGCCGCCGGAGCTGTGGACGGCGGGCGGCATCGCGTTCATGCTGGCCTTCATGGGCTGGATGCCCACACCCGTCGACGCCTCGGCGTTCACCTCGATCTGGCTGCAGAAGCGCATCAAGCAGACCGGACACCACCCGACCCTGAAGGAGGCGCTCGTCGACTTCAACGTCGGCTTCGTGTCCAGCGCGGTCCTCGCTCTCGCCTTCCTGCTGCTCGGCGCGCGGATCATGTACGGCACCGGCGAACAGTTTTCCGCGGGCGGCGTGGTGTTCGCCGGACAACTCGCCGGTCTCTACACACGGGCCATCGGCGAATGGGGGCGCTGGATGGTCTCCTTCATCGCCTTCGTCACCCTCTTCTCGACGGTGGTCACGGTGTTCGACGGCTACGCGGTGACGCTGCGCGGCTCGCTCGATCTGCTGGCCCCGCGGAGCCCGGCGGTCCGGCGGATCAACCGGCTGGTGTTCCCGGCGCTGGTGGTGTCGGCCTTCGCACTCTGCTCGTGCTGTGGGGGGCGGAGCCTCAAGGCCATGGTCGACTTCGCGACCGTCACCGCGTTTCTGACCGCCCCCGTCCTGGCCTGGCTCAACCTGCGCGCCGTCACCGCCCCCGGCTTTCCGACGGCCTTCCGGCCCGGCCGCGCTCTCCACATCCTCGCGTGGGCCGGCGTCGTCTTCCTCGTCGCCTTCGGCGTCGCGTTCCTCGCGTCGTACCTGACCCCCTGACGCCTACCTGCCGCCGCGCCGGAAGCGGCGGAGCTTCACGCCGGCGGACTTGAGCAACTGCCGGGATTGCGAGGAGAACTTGTACTCCTCCTCGTAGACGACCTCGACGATGCCGGCGTTGACGATCATCTTGCAGCACATGAGGCACGGGCTCGTCGTGCAGTAGAGCGTGCCCCCGCGCACCGGGATGCCGTGGTACGCCGCCTGCACGATCGCATTCTCCTCGGCGTGGGCGCAGATGCAGTCGCCGAGGCGCTCGCCCGAGGCCGCCCCGCTGGCGCACCGCGGGCAGCCGCCCTCGAAGCAGTTCCGGATGCCGCGCGGCGTGCCGTTGTAGCCGGTGGAGATGATGCGCCGCTCGTGCACGATCAGCGCGGCCACGCGGCGGCGCGAGCAGTTCGAGCGCCGCGCAACGACATGCGCGATGTCGATGAAGTACTCGTCCCACCCCGGCCGGTCGTCCACCCGCGTCTTCATACGTGAAGTGTGCGCGGCCCGCCGGACCGGGTCAACCCTGCGCCTTGAGCCCGGGGCCGGCCCGTGCCACTCTCGCCCCGGAGACCGCCACCATGCACCGGACATCCGCCCGAGCCCGGATCCTCGTCTTCGGACTTCTTGCGATCGCGCCCGCGCACCGCGCCGGGGCCGCGGCGGCCGGCGCCGTTCCCCACGCGGCCGTTCTCATCCAGCGCGCCGGGAACGCGGAGGACGAGGCGGAGCGCCTGACGCTGCTCCGCGAATTGGCGAAGGAGGACCTGAACGCGGGACTTCGGTCGGACCTGGACCGGTTGCTGCCGGTCGTGTCCGACTGGGCCGACGGCAAGGCGCGCGCGACCAACGACGCGAGCCGCGCGGCGGAGAACGGCTACCTGTGCCGGTTCACCTCCGGCAGGGTGCGCCCGGCCGGCGAGGGACCCCTCCATCCGCCGGAGATGTCGGAGAACTCGCCGCTGCGCCCGATCTGGGCCCTCTACCGCGGGCGCATGCTGATCTGGCGCGTCGTCCAGAGCGGCCCCCTGCTCCGCGTGAAGGAGACCCGCGACCGCTACTACGGTGAGGCGCGGCGCCTTCTCGAAGAGACGCGGCGGGCCTTCCCGGAGAACCGCGTCGTCCGCATGTACCTCGGCGAGCCGATCCCGTGGCCGCGGACGATCCCGGCCGACGACCACGCGCCGGCCTGGGCCAACCTGCAGCGCGAGGGGCTGGAAAAACTCGCCGACGTGATCCACTGGTGGATCGCCGAGCGGCAGCTTCCCGACGGACAGTTCGGCGGCGGCTGGGGCGACGACGTCGAGATGTGGCGCTGGTGGACGCCCGTGCTGATCGCCTTCGAGGATCCGGTCGTCAACGCGGCCCAGGCGCGCCTATCGAACGGCATGTTCCGGCAGCCGCACATGCGCGAGGGGTTCACGGCGCGCGTCACGGACGTCGAGCACTCGAACGAGGACACCACCGACACCATCCTGCCGATGATGCACCTCGCGCCCGGCGACCCGGTGTGGCAGCAGCGCGCCCTCCGCCTCGCGCACCTGATGCGCGACCGGTGGACCGGCCGCAACGAGCACGGCCTCCTCCAGTTCAAGTCGATCTACTTCAGCGTCGACAAGGTCGACACGAGCGCGCACCGGGCCTTCGACACCGTCTATCATCCGTCGATCGTCCAGCCCACCCTGCTGTACTGGCAGCGGACCGCCGACCCGGACCTGACCGCCCTCTTCGGCGACTGGCTCCGCCTGTGGGTCGATGCGGCGGCCCGCACCGGGAACGGCAAACCCGCGGGCGTGCTTCCCTCGGCCGTTCGCTGGCCCGACGGGGCGATCGGCCTGCCCGGCGAGCCGTGGTGGCATCCCTTCTCCGACGGCCACAACGACGCGCTCTACAACTGGCCCGGCGCGACCCGGCTCATGGCCGCCACGCTCCTTCTCGCCCACCACATGACGCACGATGAAGCCTATCTCGCTCCGATCCGCTCGATGGCGGCCCTCCGGATGAAGCACGCGAAATCGCCCGCGGGCGCCGAGGGTTCCGAAGCCTGGTGCGCACGGACCATGCGCGGCTTCCTGTCCGACGTCCTCGCCAAGTACCGCCTGCTGACCGGCGACACGCAGTACGACGCCCTCCTCCGCGAGGACGCCCCGGGCTACGTCCGCTTCCGCATGACCGGCGACACCGGGCCTCTCGAGGACTCCCTGCGCCGGAACGCCGAGGCGTTTCGGTGGAACTGGGAGGGTTACACCGGCGAGATGCGCTGGACCGACCGCGTGATCTCGTTCACGCGGAACTACCTCGACCACCTCGACAAGCCCGCGCCGCCGTCGCCGACGCCGGAGATCCTCTACGGAAGCACGACCGGCGATCCCGGCAACCCGCTGATCTTCCCCCTGAACGCCGTTCGCTGGCGGACCCCGCCGCGCGATATCGCCGCCCTCGTCCGCGACTCCGGCCGGACTTCGTTTACCGCGGACCTCTTTCATTTCGGCGCGGATCCGCGCGAGTTGGCCGCCGAGCTGTATCTCCTGGAGCCGGGCGCGTACGACCTGACCCTGGCCGGCGGGGACGCCAAGGACGGGCCCCCGATCCGGAGCGACGTCGTCCGCGTGGAGGGTCCGGGCGCCCGCGTTGCACTCCGTCTGCCTTCCCGGCGGTTGTGCACGCTCAGGCTGGTCCGCCGCTGACCGGATCCGGCACAGCGCCCATGGAGACCGTCCGCGGATCGCCCGGCGGCGAACCGGTGAATTCGTTCTGGCGCCGATACGAACGCGGGGTGCAGGCAAAGGCCCGGCGGAAGGCTTCGTTGAACCGGCTCAGGGACCCGAACCCCGACGCGAAGGCGATGTCGGCGATCCGGTCGTCGGTCGTGGCCAGCAACCGCTGCGCGTGCGAGAGCCGATGCTGCGTGATGTGGTCGACCAGCGTGCTTCCGAACGCCTTCCGGAAGACCGCCATCGCGTAGTTCTTGTGCAGGCCGGCGTGCCGCGCGATCCCGGCGGGCGTGATGGGCTCGGTGTACGCGCCCGCAATGTACGCGGCCATGGTCTCGGCACGGCCGATCGCACCGTCGCCCAGGGCGGGAAGCGCCCGGCGTCCCGCGCGGCGCGGGGCACGGGGCATCGCCATCGCGAACCGGCGCATGCGGGCCTCGACCTCCAGAAGGCAGACGCGCCGCGCCTCCGCCTCCGTCGACCCGGCGTCGCGCATCCAGGAGTCGAACCGGAGCCGGTCCGCATCGTAGGCGGACGCGTCGGCCTCGAGGACGACCTCGCCGTGGAGCACCGGCCCCACCAGCCGCTCGTCCAGCCGCCAGTGCAGGAACCACCCCAGCGGAACGGTCATCACCCGGTACGGCGAGCAACGGTCGAACGCGACGATCCGGTGGGGGATCGCCGCCCAGAACATCGCCAGCCGGCCGGCCGGGATCCGCACGCGACGGCCGCCGACCATGTACGTGAGCGATCCCCGGTCCAGGAGGTTCACCTCGATCTCGTTGTGCCGGTCGAACCTCCGCATGTGCGAGGGCGTCCACCAGACGCAGGTGAACCCGTACGGCGCGAAGTCCCGGCGGCCGCTGTCGAATGTCGGCATGACCTTACGATCCCGCATGAAATTGCATCGTTCAAGGAAGAACTGCGCGCTCAAAGCGACCATGCTCCGGTCGCAACATCCGAAACCCATGGGACACCGGCCGAAGGAGCGACGCATGAATTGCCCCGCCGCCCTGCTGTTCACCAGCCTCACACTGGCCGCGCACGCGGTGGAGCGCTGGGGCGTTTTCGAACTCACCCTTCCGGGGCCCGCCACGGGAAACCCCTGTCTCGACGTGCAGTGGTCCGCCACGTTCGAGCAGGGATCGTCGTGCATCCACGTGCCGGGCTTCCGGGACGGCGGCGACACGTACAAGGTCCGCTTCAGCCCCCCCGCCACCGGCGAGTGGCGCTACACGACCCGCAGCTCGGCACCCGGACTGAACGGCAGGACCGGCACCGTCACGGTGACGGAGCCTTCGGGCGGCAACCACGGCCCGGTCGAGGTCTTCGACACCTTCTACCTGCGCCACGCGGACGGCACGCCGTACCACTCGTTCGGCACCACCTGCTATGCCTGGACGCACCAGGCGGAGGCCCTTCAGGAACGGACGCTCGAATCCCTCGCCGCGTCGCCCTTCAACAAGATCCGTTTCTGCGTGTTTCCGAAGAGCTACGCGTACAACACGAACGAGCCGACGCGGTTCCCGTTCGTGCGCCGGAGCGACCGCACCTTCGATTTCGACCGGCCCGACCCGGCGTTCTGGCGGCACTTCGAGCGGCGCATCCAGGACCTGCAGCGGCTCGGCATCGAGGCCGACATCATCCTCTGGCACCCCTACGATCGTTGGGGGTTTTCGGAGATGACGAAGGAACAGGACGATCGCTACCTCCGCTACTGCATCGCGCGACTCTCCGCTTTCCGCAATGTCTGGTGGTCGCTGGCGAATGAATACGACCTGATGGCGCCCGCGGCGATGAAGGGCCACCGGGGGAACAAGACGATGCCGGACTGGGATCGGTTCTTCGGCATCCTGGCGAAGGAGGATCCCCACCAGCGGCTCCGCTCGATCCACAACTGCGGCGGCTTCTACGATCACACCCGGCCCTGGGTCACCCATGCGAGCCTGCAAACGTCGGACATGGCCCGGGGCGTGGAGTTCCGGCGGTCGTTCGGCAAGCCGGTCATCTACGACGAATGCAGGTACGAGGGCGACGTGCCCCAAGGCTGGGGCAACCTGACCGCACGCGAGATGACCGAACGCTTCTGGCTGGGCACCCTCGGAGGCTGCTACGTCGGCCACGGCGAGACCTACCGCCACCCGGAGGACATCCTCTGGTGGTCCAAGGGCGGCGTGCTTCATGGCGGGAGTCCGAAACGCATCGAATGGCTCTTGGATTTCATGGCCGGCGCGCCCCCGTTCCACGAGCTGCAGCCGATGGGCGACGCCCGGGGCCGCTACCTGCTCGCCAAGCCCGGCGCCTACTACCTTCTCTATGCCTCCGACACGCGCGCCCAGCCGCTCGCCCTCGCGGGCGACCGGCCCTACAAGGTCGACCGGATCGACCCGTGGGCCATGACCGTCACGCCGCTCGGCACGCGGGCGCCCGGCAACGCGCCGTTCACCCCCTCCCGCGCAGGCACGGCGTATCGTTTCACGCCGTACGCGGCAGGCGAGCCGTTGCGCCCGGACGCCGCCTTCACCGCCACCCCCGCCGCGGGCCGCGCGCCCCTTGATGTCCGCTTCGCCGCGCCCGCCGGACTCCAGGCGCGCTGGGATTTCGGCGACGGCACGGTCAGCGAGGAGCCCACCCCAACCCACCGATTCCAGCAGCCGGGTCTCTACACCGTCACCCTCACCGTCACGGACGCGCGCGAAGGCAGCGCCTCGTCGGTCCGCGAGATCGCGGTCGACCACGATCCCGCCACGCCGCTCCTGCGCCTCGGCGTGCCCGACAACGAGACGCACGCGCTCAAGCTCAACGGCAGCGCCCGGCGGAGCGACGCGGGCGGGTTCCTCTTCTCCGCCGCCGCCCCCTGGGGCTGGACCGAGACGGGCATCGTGGAGGAGCTCCGCGGCCTGCGCGCATTCACGGTGACGGGCTGGCTCAAGCCGGACAGCCTGGCCGCCGGCCCGGGCGGCAACCGCATCCTCTTCTGTCTCAATCGCGACCGCGACGGCATCGACCTCGTCTGCCATACCGACGGCCGCCTGCGGCTCGCCGTCAACCAGTGGCCCGACGGCGTCGCGAACGACAGCTCGGCCGGCCGGCTCGTGCCCGGCCGGTGGACCCGTTTCGCGGTCGCCTACGACGGCACCCGCGAACGCGACAACGTGCACTGGTCCTTCTCCGCACCGCTCGACACGCCCGACCCCGACGCGACCCTCGCGACCGACCGCGTCACGAGCCACGCCGCGGGTCCGGTCGGCGCGGACATCGGCCCGCTCGCCGTCGGCAACTTCAACGCCACCCTGCGCGGCGCGGGCCTCGACCGCCAATTCCGAGGCGAGATCCGCGGTCTGACGCTCTTCGGCAGCCGTTCCGACAACGTCGGCGCCCTGCCCGCGCTACCTGACGCCGCACCGGAGCATCCGGCCGGCGGCGCCCTGGCCGGTGAACGCTTTCGCGTGATCGTATCCACCGATATCGGGGGTTCGGACCCGGATGACTTCCAGTCCATGGTGCACTACCTCGTGTACGCTGACCTGTTCGACACCGAAGGACTGATCGCCTCCCCGCCTCACGCCGGCCGTGTGGCGCACATCCACGAGACCCTGGATGCGTACGCCCGGGACTATCCGAAGCTTGCCGCACGGTCGCCGCGTTACCCGACGCCGGACGCGCTGCGCGCGGTGACGAAGCAGGGCGCAACCGACCCCGCGCCGGCGGCCGGATGGTCCGTGCCGACCGACGGATCGCGATGGATCATCCAACGCGCGCGCGCCCCGGACCCGCGGCCGCTCTGGGTGCTGGTCTGGGGGTCGATCACCGACATCGCGCAGGCGCTGCACGACGCGCCGGAGATCGCGCCCAGGCTGCGCGTCTATTCGATCGGCTCGTGGAACACGCGCATGGATCCTGCCGCGCGCGATTACGTCGTCAGGCGCCACCCGGATCTATGGTTGATCGAGGCCGACACGACGTTCCGCGGCATGTATGTCGGCGGACCGCAGGGGGGCGACCTCGGCAACGTGGCGTTCGTCGCGCAACATGTCAGGGGCCACGGCGCGATGGGCGACCTCTTCTTCGCGAAGAAGAAGGACCTCAAGATGGGCGACACACCCTCCGTGCTCTACCTGTTGCGCGGCCCGTCCGAGGACCCGGCCGCCGCGCACTGGGGCGGCGCGTTCGTGCGCCGCGACACCGGGCCGAACCACTGGACCGACAACCCCGCTCCCGGCCTTCGCGAGAAGGACCATTCGGGCGCGCGCACGGTCAACCGCTGGCGCGAGGCGTACCTGCGCGACTGGCAGCGCCGCATGGCAGTTCTGCAGCCGCCGGTCCTGCCTTCCGATTCCGGCACAGGAGACGCGCGATGAGATCCACGCGAATGGGGCGCCCTCCGAACGTATCCATCGCCACCGGTGTCAACGCGCCCCCGGACCCATGAACGGCGCCGGGCCAACCGCATGGCACGCGGGGCTTGGATTGTGATCGCAGATTCGGGAGACTCCGCGCCATGAAGCCAACGCCCCAATCCCCGCGTGTCCGCCTCACGCGCCGCCGGTTCCTCGCCTCGGCCGGCGCCGCATCCGCCATCCTCGCGATGCCCGCCCGCGCCGCCGCGACGAAGGCCGCGCCCGTCCCCGCCGGCCGGCCCGTCCGCATCGCCTACATCGGCTGCGGCACGCAGGGGTTCCGGCAACTGACCGGCGCGCTCGAGCACCCGGACGTGAGGATCGTCGCCGTCTGCGATCCCATGCTCCAGAGCGACGACTACCCCGACTACGGCGGCGACGAGTTGAACAACAAGATCCGGAAGTTCCTCGGCGACCCGGGCTGGGCGAAGGGTGCGCGCGGCGCGCTATGCGGACGCGAGCCCGGACGGCAGATCGTCGACCGCCATTACGCGAAGCACGGCGGCGGCGACCCGTGCCGCGCCTATGCCGACGTGCGCGAGCTGCTGGCGAAGGAGAGCGGCCTCGACGCGGTCTACATCATGACGCCGGACCATCTTCACGGCGTGATCGCCACGAGGGCGATGCGCCGCGGTCTGCACGTGATCACCCACAAGCCCCTGTCCAACGTGCTGTCCGAGGTGCGCGCGGTGCGCGACATCGCCCGCGAAACCGGCGCCGCCACGCATCTCTTCTGCGCCGCCGGGCAGGCCGAGACGCCGGCCATCCGCGAGTGGATCGACGCCGGTGTGATCGGCGCGGTGGGCGAAGTGCACAATTGGTCGACGCGACCCTTCTGGCCGCAGGGCATGACCGAGCCGCCGACGGGCACGCCGCCCGTCCCCGAGGGCTTCGACTGGGATCTCTGGCTCGGCCCCGCCGCGAACCGGCCCTACCACCCGGCCTACACGCACACCGTCTTCCGCGGCTGGACCGACTTCGGAACCGGCGCGCTCGGCGACATGGGGCACTACAGCTTCCACCAGATCTTCGAGGTGCTGAACCTCGGTTCGCCGGCGACCGTCGAGGCCACGCGTAGCCAGGTCTGGCGGATGGAGGGCTACCGGTGGCGCCGCCAGGAGGCGCAGGTCGCGTACCCCCACGCCTCGCTCCTCCGATGGGAGTTTCCCGCGTGCGGTGCGCGGCCGCCGGTCGCGCTCCACTGGTACGACGGCGGTCTGCGTCCGCCGCTGCTCGCCGAGCTGGAGGCCGACGGACTCGAGATGCCACCCGAGGGCATGCTCTTCGTCGGCACGGAAGGAAAGCTGCTCGCGGAGTTCACCGGCGCGAAGCCGCGCCTCCTTCCGAAGTCCCGCATGGTTGCGTTCAAGGCCCCCCCGGCCACCCTGCCCCGCCCGGCCGCCGAACTCGACCAGTTCCTCCGCGCCTGCCGGGGCGGACCGCCGTCGGACGCCAGCTTCGAGGCTGTCTACCCCTTCGCCGAAACGATCCTCCTCGGAACGATCGCCCTCCGCGTGAACCGAAAGCTCCGCTGGGACTCCGGGAAGTTCGAGTTCACCAATTCCAAGGAAGCCAACGCCCTCATGACCCGCGCGAACCGGCCGGGCTGGGGGATCTGATGCCGATGCCACGTACCTCCCGGACCATCCTGAGGACCGTCTGCCTCCTCGTCGGACTCGCGGCGCTTGCTGCGGGCGCCGATGCGCCGCCCGCGCTGAAGGTCGGCGAAGGAGGCCGCCACCTGCTGACGGCCGGCGGACAGCCGTTCTTCTGGCTCGGCGACACGGCTTGGGCGCTCTGCTACCGGCTGACGATCGAGGAGGCCTCCCGCTACCTCGAGGACCGGCGCGACAAGCGCTTCAACGTCATCCAAGCGGTCCTGATCGGCGGCTCGGCCGCGGAACCGAACGCGTACGGCGAGCGGGCCCTGCTGCCGCGCGACCCATCGAAGCCGCCGGATGCGCAGACGAACCCGCCCGACCCGGCACGGCCGAACGGGGCCTATTTCGCGCACGTTGACCGGGTCGTCGACCGCGCGGCATCGCTCGGCCTGCACATGGCCCTGCTCCCGACGTGGGGTTCGAACGTCACCGACTCGAAGCCGCTGTTCGACGCGACGAGCGCGCGGGTCTATGGCGAGTTCCTCGGCAGGCGCTACCGCGCCCGGCCGGTGATCTGGGTCCTGGGCGGCGACCAGAACGCGCCCGGCTTCGAGGCCGTCTGGCGCGCGCTGGCCGACGGACTGATCGCGGGCGGCGGACGCGGCCACCTGATGACGTACCACCCGCGCGGCGGCGCGTCGTCGGGCCAGTGGTTTCACGACGAGCCCTGGCTGGATTTCAACATGATCCAGTCCGGCCACACGCGTTTCCGTCCGGCGGCGACGGACCGGTTGCTGCTCGTCGCGCGCGACGTCCGTCGCGCGCCGGCCAAGCCCGTGCTCGATGCCGAGTCGGTCTATGAGGACATTCCGGAAGGCCTGACCCGGGGCGGCACGCGCAACGCCTTCGACAAGGTGCCCCAGGGTGAGCGCATCACCGCCCACGACGTGCGCGCCGCGGCCTACGGCACCGTGCTCTCCGGCGCCTGCGGCTACACCTACGGCGGCAACGGCGTCTTCCAGATGGCGAAGACCAACCTCTCCGCCAGCCTCCGTTGGGATCCGCGCGGGACGTGGGAGGATGCGCTCCGCCTCCCCGCCGCCGCGCAGATGCAGCACCTGCGCACGCTGATGGAGTCCTTCCCGATGTCCGGCCGCGAACCGGCCCCGGGCCTGGCCGAGGCCGCTGCCGCGCCCGCGGCACGGACGGCTTATGACCTCCCCGTTGCCGCACGCGGTGCGACGGGCGACTTCGCGCTCGTCTACAGCGCCCTCGGCGGCGCCGTGCGGGCGCACATGGACCGCCTCGCCCCGCCCGCCATGGACGCGTTCTGGTACAACCCGCGCAGCGGCCGCTGGCACGACGGCGGCGCGGAGACCGCCGACCGGCGCCCGTTCGCGCACGCCATCCCGGCCGGACCGTCCGCGCCCGCGCACACCTTCGATCCGCCCGGCGAGCCCGGGCCCGGCAACGACTGGGTGCTGGTCTTGAAGCGAAGCGCGGATGCCGCTCACCCGGCACCGGTTGCAGGAATCTCCCAGGGCGCGACGGCGACACTGCGCGGGGTGTGGCAGGCGGACTTCCCGACGACGGAAGCCGCAGCGAACCCGTTCCTCGACGTCGACCTTCACCTCGTCTTCACGCAGCCCGACGGTACGACCGTGAAGGCGGAGGGCTTCTTCAAGGGCGGCGGGGTGTGGGCCTGCCGCGCGTACTGCTCGCAAGCGGGCGCATGGACGTGGCGCAGCGTCGCGAACCGGTCCTCGCTCGACGGCCGCTCCGGCACATTCACGGTGCAGCCGTCGGACCTGCCCGGCAAGCTTCGCAAGCATCCGGACGATCCCCGCCAGTTCGCGACCGACGACGGCGCGTGGTTCCTGCACCTCGGCGACACCGGCTACCGGTTCCTCGTCGACACCGAGCCGGAGTGGAAGGCCTACGTCGACGAGGCCGCGGAGGCCGGGTTCACCAAGATCCGCGCGTGGACCTGCCGCAGCCGGGGCGGCGTGGAAGCGTACTTCACGGGCGACCGGAGCGCCTTGGATCTCGCCTTCTGGGACGAAATGGAGCGGCGGCTCCTGTACGCCCTGAAGCGGCACCCGCGCCTGCAGATCCAGTTCATCCTCTACGGAGAGGACACCGCCGAGCTTCTGCGCTACGGCTCCGGCGATCGCATGGCGCGGCTTGCCGCCCGGTACGCCCAGGCCCGCTTCTCCGCCTTCCCGAACGTCCACTGGTGCATCTCGAACGACCGGTTCATCACCGCCAAGCCGGGGCCGAACAACGTCGCGCCGGAAATCATCGACCGGATCGGCCGCGACCTGCGGGCGCGCGAGCCGTGGGGCACGCTGCTGACCAACCACCAGCGCCGCTTCGAGGGCTACTCGTTCGTCGACGCGGAGTGGTCGGACATCGTCACGCTCGAGGACCGCGATCAGACCGCCGGCGCACGGATCCTGGAATACCGCGCGCGCTCGAAGGACGACCCCGTCGTGCTCGACGAGGACCGCTACGGCCTCTACATCTCGCCGCGGCACGACCGCTTCTTCTTCCGCCGCCTGATGTGGGCGAGCCTGCTCGGCGGCGGCCACGCAACCTACGGCGGCCTCAACACCTACCTGCCCCACGACGGGAGCCGCACCAACGGTGTGCGCGGCTACCTCACGGCGGTGCGCGAGGGAGCGCTGGACGACGGCGCCGCGGACTTCCCCCGCATCCGGCGCTTTTTCGGCGAAGCCGGCGTGACCCTCGTCGGACTCGAATCGAGCGACGCGATGGCTGGTGGCAATCCGTCCGAAGCCAAGGTCGCCGCCGGGCGGCGCGCCGCGATCGCCTACCTTCCGAACGCCGACGGTCCGAAGCCCGAGACCGCCAACGTCCGCGAGACGCGCGCCGCGTGCCAACTCGACCTGCCGGCCGGCGCGTGGCGCGCCCGCTGGTACGATCCGCGCACGGGCCGCTGGCACGAGGCAGCCACCGTCGACGGGGACACGTCCCGTGCGTTCGAGGCCCCTTTCAACGGCGACGCCGTCCTGCTGCTGACACGACCATGAACACGATTCGACCCCGCTGCCGGACCGCCGCCGTCGCCGCGGCCTGCCTCGCCGCCGCCTGTGCATACGGCGGCGGACCGTTTGACTCCCCGGCGCTGCCGGTGGTCACGTCCTGGCTCGGCAACACGTATCCCGGCGCGGCGCGATGGGTGCCGCAGGACATCGACGCGCTGTGCGTCGGCCCCGACGGACGCCTCTTCTCGAACGTCCACTGGGACGAGGGTGGCGGGAACTGCACGGAATTCAAGGACGGCGAGGTCCTTGGATGCGCCCGGCACACCCACGGCTGGGGCCACCAGGGCGGCTACGCGGTCGCCGCCAACACACACCATCTCTTCATCGGCGGACGGATGGGCAACGAGAACGGGAATCTCGTCGATCCCGACACGTGGCCGCCCAAGGGCTTCGACTGGATCGGCATCTCGCGCCGCTCGCTCGCGAACATCCGCGAGGCCGCCCCCTTCCCCGGCGCCAAGGGCGGCAAGGGCGGCACGCTCCGGGGCGCGTTTCTCGTCGTCGACGAGGTGCCCGTCGAGCGCAAGGCCATCGACCGGCGGCGCGCGCACATCACGGGCCTGTGCGCCTCGTCCAACCGGCTCTGGGCCGCCTGCCCGTACGACGGCACGATCAAGGTCTTCGACGCCGCCACGATGGCGCGGCTCGCCGCGTGGCCGTTCGAGCGGGCGGACTCCATGGCCCTCTCACCCCGCGGCGAGTTGTGGGTCTTGCAGGAAGGTGACTCGAACCATCCGCCGCGGGTCGTCGCGCTGGACGACAGCGGCCGCACGATGCCGCGCGAGGTCCGGTTCGAGGCCGGCGCGGAGCCCTCCGCAATCTGCTTCGCGCCCGACGGCCGCCTCCTGGTCGCCGACGACGGACCGCGGCAACAGATCCTCATTTATGAGAACCTCGATGCGACCCCGCGACCCGGCGCGACGATCGGTCACGCGGGCGGCATCCACTCGGGCACATCGGGCGTGGTCGGGCCGCTCAAGTTCAACCGTCCGCGCGCCGTCGCGTGCGACGCGCGGGGCATCATCTACGTCGCGCACCACGGCAGCACCGGCGGCGGAAGCACCGTGCTCGAGGCCTACTCACCCGACCTGGCCCTGATGTGGCAGCTCCTCGGCCAGACCTTCGTCGACATGGCCGACGTTGATCCCGCGGACGACACCCGCGTCTTCACCAAGGAGGAGCGGTTCGCGATGGACTACGCTCTCCCGCGCGGGCGCGAGGCCACCTATCGTGCCTATACCGTCGACCGCTTCCGCCATCCGGACGATCCGCGCCTGCACATCTGGTCCGCCGGCGCCTGGGTCCGCCGGATCGGCGGGCGCCCGTTCCTCTTCGTCAGCGACATGAACAGCGACCGCCTCCAGGTCTACCGGTTCGGCAAGGACCCCGCCGCCGAGACCGCGATCCCGTCCGGCCTGTTCTCGCGGACCGGCCCGCGCCGCGACGACTGGCCGCCGCCCCAGCCCGCGTCGGGCGAGTGGATCTGGCGCGACGCCGACGGCGACGGCGCGTTCGACGCGGACGAGTTCGATGCGGCCGGCGCCGACGCCCCGCCCTCGCAGGGGCTCTGGGTCGACGCGGCGGGCGGCGTCTGGCGCGCGTCGGAGACGAAGGGCATCCGCCACTTCCCCTGCGCCGGGCTCGACTCGAAGGGGAATCCGCGGTGGGACTCCGCCCCGGCCCGAAGCTTCCCCCACCCCGCCGGGTTCAAGCAGGTCAAACGGCTGCGGTACGATCCGGCGACCGACACGATGCTGCTCGGCGGCACGACGGGCGAGCATCGCAACCAGCATTGGAAGCCGATGGGGCCGGTCCTCGCGCGGTACGACGGCTGGAGGAAGTCCGGCGGCACGGCGGACGCGCGATGGCGCGTCGTGCTGCCCCACGAGTCCGGATCGAAGGGCCACTCCAGTTGCGAGCCGATGGGCTTCGACATCGCCGGCGACTTCGTCTTCGTCCCGTACACGGGCGCGTCGAAGGCGCTCGGCGTGAAGACCGGGCGCGTCGAGGTCTTCCGGATCGAGGACGGGCGGTCCGTCGGGCACTTCGAACCCGCGCCGGACGTCGGCGAGATCGGCCTGCAGGACATCCGCGAGTGCCTCCGCGCCCACCGCCGCGCCGACGGCGAGTACCTTGTCTTCCTCGAAGACGATTACAAGGCCAAGGTCCTGCTGTACCGCTGGAGACCCTGAACGATGAACACACCATCATGCATCCGCCCGATCCTGACGACCCTGCTCCCGTTCCTCGTCCCGCTTTCACTTTCGGCTGCGACCACCTCACCGATCGGCGGGAATGACCTGGTCTTCGAGGAGGTCGGCGGCATGCTGGCCGTCGAGGCCGAGCATTTCCACAAGCAGACCCTCGCATCGAAACGCGCCTGGCACATCACCACCGCGCGGAGCGTGCCGGACGTGGCGCCCGACGCCGACCCGCCGCACCTCGCGGGCGCCAGCGGCGGCGCGTACGTCGAGGTCCTTCCCGACACGCGCCGGACGCACGACGACAAGCTCGTCGCCGGCGAGAACTTCAGCGATACGCCCGGCCAGATGGCCGTGCTGCACTACCGCGTTCACTTCAACACCCCCGGCCGATACCACGTCTGGATCCGCGCCCAGTCCACGGGAAGCGAGGACAACGGCGTCCATGTCGGGCTCGACGGCGAATGGCCCGAGAGCGGACGCCGCTGGCAGACCGTCGCGAAGAACTCCTGGACATGGGACAGCAGGCAGCGGACGGCCCGCACGCACTCGGGCGAGCCCGGGAAGCTGTTCCTCGATATCGCCCGGGCCGGCCCGCACGAGATCCTCTTCAGCCTGCGCGAGGACGGGTTTGAGATGGACAAGTTCATCCTGACGACGAACCGCGCTTTCTCGGCCCCGCGCGATGCAGGCCCCGCACCGCGGGTGAAGCAGGGGCGGCTGCCCCCTCCCTTCCCCGAGGTGGCGGCGGCCTCCGACGCACCCGCGTCCCCGACGGCCTCCCCGGTGTCGCCGCCCCAACCCGACGGGCCGGGCACCGTCCGGGTCGCCGGCGAACTGAAGCAATGGCACAAGGTCACGCTGTCGATGGACGGTCCCTTCGCGCGCGAGACCGGCGGCGGGTTCAACCCCTTCACCGACGTCCGCATGACCGTCACCTTCACACACGAGTCCGGCGCGCCGCGCCACGTGGTGCCCGGCTACTTCGCGGCGGACGGCGATGCGGCGAATTCGTCCGCCGAATCGGGCACGAGATGGCGCGCGCATCTCGCGCCCGACAAGGCCGGCGCGTGGACCTATGCCGTGTCGTTCGTCCGCGGCCCGAACGTGGCGGTGTCCGACGCGGCGGGCGAGCCATGGAAACCGTTCGATGGAGCGGCCGGCCGATTCACGATTGAGCCGACCGACAAGACCGGCGGCGACCTCCGCGCGCGCGGCCTGCTCCGGTACGTCGGCGGGCACCACCTGCGTTTCGCCGGGGACGGCACCTACTTCCTCAAGGCCGGACCGGACGCGCCGGAGAACCTGCTCGCCTATGCCGACTTCGACGGCACGCGCTCGAACAAGCCGCGCAAGGCGCGCGAGGGCGAGGCGCAGGCCGGCGGTCTCAAGACCTGGGCGCCGCACGTCCGCGACTGGCGCGAGGGGGATCCGTCGTGGAAGGGCGGTCGCGGCAAGGGGCTCGTCGGCGCGCTGAACTACCTCGCCGCCAAGGGCTGCAACACGTTCTCGTTCCTGCCCTACAACGCCGGCGGCGACGGCGACGACGTGTGGCCGTTCGTCGCGCGCGAGGACAAGCTGCACTACGACTGCTCGAAACTCGACCAGTGGGGCATCGTTTTCGACCACGGAACCGCGCTCGGCCTGCACCTGCACTTCAAGCTCCAGGAGAACGAAATCGACGACAACCGCCGCGGGCACGAGGCGAAGGACGGTCGCGTGCCGGAGTCGCTCGACGGCGGCAAGCTCGGCGTCGAGCGCCGGCTCTACTGCCGCGAGCTGGTCGCGCGGTTCGCGCACAACCTCGCGCTCAACTGGAACCTCGGCGAGGAGAACACGCAGTCGACGGAGGAAATCCGCGACATGGCCGCGTATCTGCGGGACATCGATCCCTACGACCACCCGGTCGTCATCCACACCTTCCCCAACCAGCAGGACAAGGTCTACCCGCCGCTGCTCGGCGACCGCTCCGCGCTCACCGGCGCCTCGCTGCAGAACGGCTGGAACCAGGCGCACCAGCGGACGCTGAAGTGGGTGCGCGAGTCGGCGAAGGCCGGGAAGCCGTGGGTCGTCGCCAACGACGAGCAGAACCCGGCCGATCTCGGCGTGCCACCCGACCCGGGCTATGCGGGCTCCGACGGCGTCGCACGCGGCAAGGACGGCAAGGGCGGCTACACGATGCACGACATCCGCAAGCTGTGCCTGTGGGGCACGCTCATGGCCGGCGGCGGAGGCGTCGAGTACTACTTCGGCTACCGGCTGCCGCAGAACGACCTCGTCTGCGAGGACTTCCGCAGCCGCGACCGGTCGTGGGACTACTGCCGCATCGCGCTCGAGTTCTTCGCCTCGAACCGGATCCCGTTCTGGGCGATGTCCAACGCCGACGATCTCGTCGGCAACGCGGCCAACGACAACTCGCGCTACGGCCTCGCGAGGGCCGGCGAGGTCTACGTCGTCTACCTGCCCAACGGCGGCGGGGCGAGCCTCGACCTCGCCGGCGCGAGCGGCGCCTTCGCGGTGAAGTGGTTCAACCCGCGCGCCGGCGGCCCGCTTCTCGACGGCGCGGTGGAATCAGTCCGCGGCGGCGGGACGGTGGCCCTCGGCGCGCCCCCGGCCGACCCGGCCGAGGACTGGGTTGTGGTCGTGCGGAAGTAGCGCCGTCCAACCCTTGGAAGGTCGGGCGGACGGTCCGTCCAAGGGTTGGAAACCGGCGTGCGGACCGCACGCCGGCGGGATAGACTTCGGCCATGAAGCACGCCGAACCGGAGGTCCGGCAGCCTGCCGCAATCCGCGCGGCGACCAACGCGGACCTCCCCCGCATTGTCGGGATCGTGTTCTCCGTGCTCGAGTCCTACGGTCTGAAACCGGACCCCGCCGGGACCGACGCCGACCTCGCCGATCTCGATGCAGTCTACGTCCGCAACGGCGGATTCTTCGCCGTGCTCGAGGAGCCCAACGGAACGGTCGTCGGCTCCTACGGTCTTCTCCGGATCGATGCGGCCACGTGCGAACTCCGCAAGATGTATCTCGATCCCGCCCGTCGCGGCCGCGGGCACGGGCGGGCCCTTCTGGACCACGCGATCGCCAAGGCGCGCGAACTCGGCTTCCGTCGGATGGTCCTCGAAACCGCCTCCGTCCTGACCGAGGCGATCGCGCTCTACCGGAGAAACGGCTTCGTCCCCTACCGCCCGCCCCACCTGAGCCCCCGCTGCGACCTGGCGTTCGAGAGGGACCTGTGAGCATGCACGGGCTTCCGACAGTCCGACGGCGACGCAGACCGTGGACCGTTCTCCGCTCCCCGATCCGCATGCGAATCGTCCTGGCCCTCTGCCTCGCAGGACTTCCACTTTCGGCAGAACCGGAGACGCAGGCGACCGTTCGCGTCGCCGCGCTTCAGTGCTGCTCGCCCATGGGGCGGGTCGATGCCAACACCTCGAACCTCGTCCACCTCGTTCGACAGGCCGCGGCGGATGGCGCCCGCATCGTCGTGACCCCGGAATGCGCCGTGCAGGGGTACATGGACGCGGCCACGCTGACGGGGTGGACGTCCGACACGAACTCGCCCCGCTTCGTCGGCCGCGTCGCGCAGCCGATCCCGGGACCCGCCTCGCGCCTCTTCTCTCAACTTGCCGGCGAACTCGGCGTCTTCATCGGTCTGGGCCTGATCGAGTCTTCGGGCGCCAGATACTTCAACTCGCAGGTCCTCCTCGCGCCCTATGGATCCCTCGCCGCGCACCACCGGAAGAAGGCGCTCTGGACGCCCGGCGACGCGGCCTGGTGCACGCCCGGCGACCGGCCGGTCCAGGTTGTCGACTCGCCGTTCGGCCGCCTCGGGCTCATGATCTGCTTCGACTTCCATGTGCTGCCCGAACCGCTCGCGGCAAAGCGCGCCGACATCGTTCTCTACTCGGTAGGCTGGTACGGGCCCAATGAAAGAAGCTGGTTCACCGTGCAGTTCCCCCGGCGCGTGGTGATTCCACACGGATTCGCCGTCGTGGCCGCCAACTGGTCCGCGGCCGGGGAGGACGACGTCTGGCCCGGCCGGGGACACAGCTGCATTCTGCGCGCGGATGGATCCGTCGCCGCCCTGGCCCGGTCCGTCGCCGGCAATGAGATCGTAATCGCCGACCTGCCCGTGTGGCGTTCGGCTCCGCCTTCGTCGAGGGCGTCTCCGTGAGCTGGCGCGCCCACATCCCCCACGCGCTCGCCGGCGGGCCTTCTTGCCCCGTAGGTCGTCGGGATTGCGGATTCCGTATTCTGTGGCCGCGACGGATCGTCGCGGCAGGCGCCGGCCACCGTGGGCACGGCCGCGACCATCCCACTTCGCGTTGAGCGCTGCGCAGGACAGGCCTGTTGCGGCTGCCGTCAGTCCCATCGCCGCAGCGCGCAGGCACGCCAGAGGATGATGGTCGCCGCCAGGACGCCGACCTTCATTAATAGCCGTGCCGGATCGAAGGAACCCTCGGAGACTTGCCGCCATGCGTCGTAGCCGAGAGTCACGGCCATCGCCCCCATCGCGAGCGGCCAGTACGGCCCCGGGCTCCTCTTCGATTCCGCCCCACGACGGGTGCGCCGACGAATCGTCAGCACAAGCGTGATGGTGAACGCGCACAGCAGGACCGCCGCAAGCATCCAGGGAATCGTCATCGCTTGGGATCCTAGTGCGACGGCAAAGCACGGATCAAGCGGCAACCATGCGCAACGCGGCCATGCCCGCCTCGCGGCACGAGGACCCGGCGCTTGACCATGATATCATTAGTGGTATCTTCTCAACGTGCCACGGATCGAAGACATGGTGGCGGCGATGCGGGCGATCGAGAGGCTGGCACATGAAAAGCGTTGAGCACGACCGCTATACGTATCGGGTGACGTGGTCCGAGGACGACGCGGAGCATGTCGGGCTCTGCGCCGAGTTTCCCAGCCTCAGCTGGCTGGCGCGGACGCCCGAGGCCGCGTTGCGAGGCATTCGCAACGTGGTTGCGGACGCTGTCGCGGACATGTCGCGAGCGGGCGAAGCCGTCCCCGCGGCGTTGGCCTTGCGCAGCTACAGCGGGAAGTTCCTCGTGCGTGTGCCGCCCGAAGTCCACCGCCAGCTCGCCGTAGAGGCGGCCGAGGCCGGCGTAAGCCTGAACCGCCTGGCCTCCGCCCGGCTCGCGCACGGCTGACCGCCGTATTTCCAACCCTTGGACGGCTCACGCGCGACGACATCCAAGGATTGGACGGGCGCATGGCGTTTCATCGGGGCCTTCTCGACTTCGATCGCCGGAGTCGGCCTTCTGTCGCCGCGACCGATGGTCGCGGCAGAGCGTGCGGTGCACGGCGCGGACCGCGACCGGCGGTCGCGGCCACAGCGGCCCCGCCGAGTGGCGATGCGCCCCGATTGGACGAATTCCCGGGCTTGAGCGGCGCGGCGGAGGCGGATAGGGTGGACGGCATCGCAAGGGAGAAAGCCATGAACCGGATGCCCGCCGCAGGTTGGAGCCGCCGCGACTTCCTCATGTCCACCGCCGTTGCCGCCGGGGCCGTGTCGCTGCCGGGACGCGCGGGGGCCGCACCGTTCAAGACGACGTTGAAGAAGGCGATGATCGGCAAACCGACGGAGGAGACGCTGACCTCGCTGAAGGCGGCGGGGTTCGACGGGATCGAGTCCAACGACCGCGCGGCGACGCCCGAGGCCGCCGCGGCGGCGCGCGCGATCGCGGAGAAGCTCGGCCTGCGCATCCACTCGGTGCTCTTCGGCTGGGCGAACTTCAACGCGGACGACGCGGCGGCGGTGGACGCCGACATCGCGGCGGTGGAGGCCTCGCTGCGCGCGGCGCAGGCGTACGGCGCCGACGCGGTGCTGCTGGTGCCCTGCCGCACGAAGGTGGCGCCGATCCCCGAGCCATGGGATTTCCGGATCGAGTTCGACGGGAAGACGGGCCACGTGACCCGCGTCGCCGAGGGCGACAACGCGAAGTACCAGGCCTACATCGACGCGCAGAACCAGGCGACGGACCGGTCTCGGAAGGCCGTCGAGCGCCTGATCCCGGCCGCCGAGAAGGCGGGCGTCGTCATCGCGCTGGAGAACGTCTGGAACAACCTGTGGGTGCAGCCCGCGCTCTACGCGCACTTCGTCGCGTCGTTCAAGAGCCGCTGGGTGAAGTCCTACTTCGACATCGGCAACCACGTGAAGTATGCGCCGCCGGAGACGTGGCTCCGCGCGCTGGGTTCGAACATCGCGAAGTGCCACATCAAGGATTTCAAGCTCAACCCCGACGGCCACGGCGGGAAGTTCGTCCACCCACGCGACGGCAGCGTCGACTGGCCGCTGGTGCGCCGCACGCTCGACGAGATCGGCTACAGCGGGTGGCTGACGATCGAGGACGGCGGCCTCGAACTCGCGGAGTTCAGCCGGCGGCTGGATCTCATCGTCGCCGGGACCTGAGGACCGGGAGGGCCCGCGGCCCCGCGGGCCGAATTCGTCACCCACGACAGGCTTAGCGCTGATAGATCGGCAGGTAGTGGTACTTCACGCAGAGGCTGAGCACGGCCATCGAGGTGCCGTAGACGCTGCCGGCGTTGTGTTCCTCGCCGTGCTGGGCGCGCCATGAGCCGTCGTCCTTCTGCTTCGCGAGCAGGATCGCCTCGACCTCGCGTCGTGCGTGCGTCGCGTACTCGCCGCCCTTCTGGTACATGCCCTGCGCGTAGTAGTAGGTCCCGTACAGGAAATAGCGGCCGTCCCACTCCAGCTTCCTGCTCTTGAGCCAATCGGCCGAGCCCTGCACCTCGTCGGAGTTGTAGAGCCCGCAGACCTGCAGCGCGAGGAGGCCCGCCGCGCCCGCGGCGTAGCTCTGGTTGTTGCCGGGCTGGTAGCCGCACGCCCCGCCGACCCGCTCCTTGCCCTTGGTGTCGGCCTTGTAGCACTTCCTCAGGTACTGCACGGCCTTCTCGATCGCCTCGCGCGGCACGTCGAGACCCGCGTTTTTCGCCGCGCGAAGCGCCATGAGCTGCCAGATGGTGACGGAGAGGTCGGAGTCGCGCGAGTCGGGCTCGTAGCGCCACCCGCCGAACTCGCGCTCGTTGTTGCGCTCCTTGCGGTCCTGCGCCCACAGGATCAGGTCGACCCCCTTGCGCAGGCGCTGGCGGATGCGGGCGTCCTGCTCGGGGCTCACGCCCATGTCGAGCAGCTCGGCCATCGTGAGCGTGACGATGCCATGGCCGTACATGCGCGAGCCGTCGCCGCCGAAGTAGCCGTTGTCGCGCTGCCGCTCGTTCGCCAGCAGGTAGTCAAGCGCCTTGCGCAGCGTCTCGCCCTCCGGCGTCGGGTCGGTCGACTGGTTCCCGACAGCCGACAGCGCCATGACGGACAGCGCCGTCATCGCGTGCGGGTTGCCGCTGTCGGTGATCGATCCGTCGTTCTTCTGCTGCGTGCGCAGGTAGCCGAGGGCCTTCGCGATCGCCTCATCCACGCGCTCCTCGCCGGGCGGAGTGACCTGGGCGCGAACAGAGACGGGGACGGCTGCGGCGATGGAAAGGAGAAAAGTGGAAAACTCCAAACTCCAAGGAAGCAGAAAGGCGGAAGACAGAAAGGAGAGAAGTCGGAGGGGGCGCCAAGAGGACGAACCCCTCCATTCGCGAAGGCGGCCGGCCGTCATCCTTCCACCCTTTCCACTTCCAACTTCCTTGGAGTTTGGAGTTTCATTCTTCTCACTTCTCTTACGGGTTGGCCTTCTGCGCGTCGGTCGCGACGGCCTTGAAGTAGAGCTCGACCATGGCGCGGTACTCCTCGGGGACGTTCTCCCGCTTCGCGTCCATGAGGTCCTTTGCCATCTGCGGCGGGAGTTTCGCCCAGTCCTCGGGAACCGGCACCGCCGGGGCCGTGACGCCGTCCGGCCCGGGACGGCCCGCGACGTGGGCGGGCGCGCCCTCGTTCGGCTGGGTGCCGGGCACCTCGCCGCGCGCGCGGCTCTGCGACATCGACGCCGCCTGCGCCTGCGCCGCCTGGGACAGCGCGGCCTGGGCGGCCTGCTGCGCCGCCTGGGCGGCCTGGGCCGCCTGCTGGGCCGCCTGCTGCGCGTCCATCCGGTCGAGCGCGCGGGCCATCCACTCGGCAGCCGCGTCGCCGACGGCTGCCGACGGCATCGACGGCAACTGCGTCATCAGAGAGGCGAGTTCCTGCGCGCGCTGACCGATGGCGTCGCTCGCCTGCCGGACGGACGGCGCCGCGGTCTCGGCGGTCGGCTGCGACTGGAGTTGCTGCCCGGCCTGGGTCATCTCGCCGGCGGCGGTCGCCTGTGTCCGCTCGCCGGCCTGCTCGAGGGCCTCGCCGAGGTTGCGTCCGAGCCGCGACTCGTGGCGGCCCGCGCGGGCGATGTCGGCGCCGGACTGGTCGGCCGTCGCCGTCAGCGGCGCCTGCTGCTGCGCGGACTGCTGCAGATCCCCTCGCTCCTGCGCGGTCATCTGGCGAAGCTCCCCGGCGACCCCGGCGGCGGCATCCGCGAGCTTGGCGGCCGACGCCTGCGCCGACGAGGCCTCACCGGCAACACCCTGCGCGGCTCTCTCTCGGCCCTGGGCCTGTGTCCGGGCCTCCTGGGCGCGCGACGCCGCGTCCTGGTTGCCCGCCGCCTGGGCCTGGGCCGCCTGCTGGCCGGCCTGGTCGGCGGCCTGTTGCGCATCACCGGCGGCCTTCGACGCCTCTCCTGAGGCGGCCGCGGCCGACTGCGCCGCCTCGCGCAGCTGACGGGCCGCGTTTTCCATCGCGTTGGCCAGGGTCTCGCGACCGGCCTCGAAGTTGCGCGGCACCATCGCCGCCGCCTGATCGAGTCCCTCGCCCGACTGCTGCAGCGGCTGCGCGGCCGCCGGGGCCGCCTGGGCGGCCTCCTGCGCGGCCGGCCGCACCCGTCCGCTCGCAAGGTCGCGGGCCTGCTGAGCGATGTCGGCGGCGCGACGGGCGAGCTCGGTCTCGCGGCGGTCCATCTGCTCCTTCGAAGCCTGCGTCCGGTCGGTCAGCGACTTCTCGCCCTGCGCGGTGCGGTCGAGGTCGGCCGCGGCGCGGTCGAGAGACTCGCGCGCAAGGCGGTCGAGCGCGGTTTGCATCGCCTCGTTCGACGCCAGCTCCTGCTCGAGGCCGGCCAGCGTCTGCGGCGCGTCGCCCTGCGCCATCTCGGCCATGCGGCCGGCCTCGCCATACTCCTGGTCCAGCGCCGCCTGCAGGCCGGCCTCGGCCTCCTGCGCCCGGAGCTGGGCGCGGAGGCCCTCGGGGCTCCCCTGCTCCATCTGCGCGTAGTGTTGCGCGAGGGTGTCGAGCGCCTTCTCGAGACGCCCCTGCTGCGAGGCGGCCTGCTCGAGTGCCGAGGCGCGCTGCGCCGCCTCGCGCGCGGCGGCGGCGGCGCGGAGGAGGTCCTCGGCCTTGGGCGGCGGCTCGCGGAGCATCGCGAGGCCGTCGTCCGCGTCACGGGCGCGTTCGCGCCCCTGCGCCTCGGCCATGTCCTGCGCCGCGGCGTCGGCGCGCAGCGCCTGGCGGATATCGTCCACCGCCTCGTTCAGCCGCTGTTGCGCGGCCAGTTCGCCGCGGACCTCGTCCCGCGCCGCGTCGGCCGGCGTGTCCTTCGCGGCGGCGAGGTCTTCGGACTGCTTCCGGAGCTTCGAGGCGTCCTGGTGCGCGTCGGCGAGCTGCTCGGCGAGGGATGGCGCCATGGCGGCCAACGCCTCGCGGGCCTCCTGAAGCGCGGGCTGGGCCTTGCGCGCGGCGTCGGCGAGCTCGGTCCCGACCGCCGCGAGTTGCCCGGCCACGGGCTGCTCGCCACGGTTCTGGTCGCGGCGGCGGTTCATCTCCTCGGTCACCCGGGCGGCATCCGGCCCGTTGTTCGCCTTGGCGACGGCGTCGGCCGCCTCGTTGGGGAACTGCTGCGACCGCATCTCGCGCTCGACCGCGGGAAGGTCCTGGCGGAGGTCGTCCCACGCGCGGCTGCGCTCGCGTGACGCCTCCGTGCCGGGCCGGTCCCACCGCTCGTCGGCGGCCATCGCCTCGGCGGCGCGCGCCGCGGCGGCGAGGTCGTGTCCGGTTTCGAGCTTCGCCATCGCCTTCGCGAGATCGCGGACGTCCTCGGCCATCGTCCGGGCGTCCCCACGGTCCGTGTCCTCGGGACGGACGTGGCGCAGCGCGGCGGCGGCGGTGGTCGCGTCCTTCATGTACGCCGCATCGGCATCCGCCCGCCGCTCCTCGATGGCGGCGGCGTCCTTCATCTGGTCCGCGGCGGCGTCGCGCAACGCCGCCGCCTTCGCCGCGAGCCGTTCCTGCTGCGCCTCCGGCTGCTTGCCGGACCGCGACATCTCGCCGAGGACGTTCTGGAGGTCGCTGAACGGCTGGCGCTGCTCGTAGTCGCGGTTCAGGCGCCGCCGGAGTTCGTCGGCCTCGCGGCGGAGCTGCGCGGCGGCGGGGACGGCCTGGCTCAGCGCCTCGCGCACCGGCTGGCGGAGCGTGTCGGCGGGCACGGGCTTCGAGGGATCCTCGGTCCCGCCCATCCGGCTCCGGGCCTCCTCGGCCTTCTGGTCCATCCGCTTGGCAAGTTCCTTCAGATCGCCGCGCTTCGACAGCTCCGCGGCGTCGCGGATGGTGTCCGCCGCCTGCTCCAGGTGCCCGACCGCGACCGCCTGGCGGCGCGCGAGCTGCTCGGGCGGAGGAGCGCCCTCGGGACGGGCCGACAATTCCGCCATCCGCCCGTGCTCGCGGTCGAGCTCGGTCAGGTCGCGGACGGCCATCGCGGCCTCGTCCGCGGCGAGCATCTTCTCGACGGCGCGGTCGATTTCCGACGCGTTCGAAAGCGAGCGCTCGACCCTGCGTTTCACGTCCTCGGCGAGGTCGCGCGCGGCGTCCGGCGTGTCGGCGTCCCGCTGCGCCTCCAGCAGTTTCTGCGCGACCTCGAGATCCCCGCGCTGCGTACGGCTGAGCGCCCTCGCCACGTCGGACATCTCGCGGGCCGGCGCGCCCTTGGGCGTCGTCTCCATCGCCTTCTTCAGCGCGCGGTCGACGGCCTCCGCGGCCTTCGCGGCCTCCCGGACGGCCGACGCGACTTTCACCTGCGCCTGGCGCGCCGCCTGCCGATCGCGCTCGGGATTGCGGATCGTTTCGCGGACCTCGTCCTCCACCTTCTTCGCCGCCCGCGCCGCGTCGGAGAAACGCTCCGTCGCCTCGCGAAGCGCCTTGCGGGCCTCGATCGGCTTCATCCGGTCCGGATCGAAGCCGCGGGCGCCGATCGTCAGACGCCG
>CAYODK010000022.1:0-46999 GCA_964402695.1 uncultured Verrucomicrobiota bacterium | reverse complement strand
GGCCGTGCCCTGCGTCAGCGACCGGAACACCTCGTCGAGCCGTCCCGACGGATGCCGCGTCTTCAGGTCCGCCGGCGAACCCTCGGCCACGATCCGCCCCTCGTTGATGATCATCGCGCGCGTGCAGACCGCCTCGACCTCCTCGAGGATGTGCGTCGAGATGATGATCGCCTTCTCGGCGGCCATGGTCCGGATCATCTCGCGGACGAGGTGCTTCTGGTTGGGGTCGAGGCCGTCCGTCGGCTCGTCCATCACCAGCAGCGAGGGGTCGTGCAGCACGGCCTGGGCGAAGCAGACGCGCTGCTTGTAGCCCTTCGACAGCGTCTCGACCATCTGGTGCCGGACCGCGCCGAGGCGGCAGCGCTCGACCGCCGAGTCGACCCGGCGCACCCGCTCCGCGCCCCGGTACCCGCGGATGCCGGCGACGAAGTCCAGGAAGCCCGCCACGGTCATCTCGGGATAGACGGGAGCGTTTTCCGGAAGGTAGCCGATCAGGGCCTTCGCGCCGATCGGATCCTCGACGATGTCGTGCCCGCCGATGATGGCGGTCCCCCCGGTCGGCGGAAGAAAGCCGGTGACCATCCGCATCGTCGTCGACTTCCCCGCGCCGTTGGGGCCCAGGAAGCCGAGGATCTCCCCCTTCTTGACGGTGAACGTGATCCCCTTCACCGCCTCGAAGGACCCGTAACACTTCCGTATCTCTCTGACATCCAGCATGAGTCACCCCTCGCCCGTTCGGACGATCCACAGTCCGGCGGAGAGCCGGACGAGCCGTTTAGAGTACGGAACCCCGCCGCGCGTTCAATCAATTTCGGCGTCAAAATTGTCGGCTCGCCGGCCGCGACCCGCGAACGGACCCTGGCCGCTTGCCTTGAACCACGGGCTCGGGTAACGTCGCAGCGAGGAAATCATGGTTAAGAAGCCGTTCGAATCCCGGGTCCAGGACCTCGTCTACAACATCGACGTGGGCATCGGACTGCGCCTGATCCAGATCGGCGTGGTCACCCTGATGATCCTCGGGCTGCTGCTCATGTTCTCCGCCATCCAGTTCCGCGGCCTCAAGGACGCGGACGCCATGGAAATGGCCCAGCTGGGAAAGAACCTGGCCGACCACAAGAGCTTCGTGACCCAGTGCGTGCGACCGTCCACGATGCGGATGCTGCAGCAGGGGCCCTTGAAGAACGCCGCGGTGGACCGGCATCCGGACGTCCTCCACGCGCCGGTCTACCCCGCCCTTCTCGCGGGGGGGTTCACCCTGTTCAAGGGCGCCTTCTCCCCGGACCGGCGGGGCGGCGTCTTTACGCCCGAGCAGTGGATCATCATCCCCCTCAACCATCTGTTCGTCCTCGCGACGGGCCTGTTCGTCTACCTGTGCGCGCGGCGGCTCTTCAGCCTGCGCATCGCCCTGATGACCGTGGTGTCCTTCTTCCTGAGCCGGCTGGTCTGGGATGACAGCATCTCGGGCCTCGGCATCCCGATCGTCGGCTTCTTCTCCCTGGGCGCCTTCTACTTCGCCCTGCGCGTGGCCGACGCGGTCAACGCCGGCATGCCCGCGGGACGGTGGCTCTTCTCGTTCCTGTTCTCGGCGGCGTTCGCGGGCATGGCGGTGCTGACCCGGTACGCGGCCCTGGCCGTCATCCCGGGCATCCTGCTCTACCTGGGTTTCGCGTTCCGCCGCCGCGCCGCCGTGTGGCTGCCCCTGTTTCTCGTGATCGTGGCGGTCCTGCTGACCCCCTGGCTGATGCGGAACCGGAAGGTGTCGGGCGCGTTCTGGGGGGCGGCGCCCCGGACCGCGCTGCACAACAGCGGGCTTTCGGACGGGGACGCGATCGACCGCACGATGAAAGCCGACCTGAAGCCCGGCGACGTCGCGCGCAAGCTCCAGTCCAAGTTCATCACGCGGGCGACCCATCTGCTCCGGGAGGACCTCGACAAGCTCGGCGAGGGCCTGTTGCTGCCGTTCTTCTTCGTCGCGTTCTTCTTCCGGTTCGTCCGGCGCGAGGTGCACCTCTTCCGCTGGGGGCTTGCGCTCTCGATGATCACCCTGTTCCTGACCTCGTGCCTCTTCGACAGCGCCTTCCGCCTGATGCATGTCTTCTGGCCCCTGGCGATCGCCTACGGGTACTCCTTCTTCTCGCTGCTGCTCGACCGGCTGCAGTTTCAGCTTCGCCTCGCCCGGCTGGCCGTGACGGGCCTCGTGATGGCGTCGTCCGCCCTCCCGTTCGCCTTCGCCTTCCTCCCGCCCCGCCCCGGCATCCCGTACCCGCCGTACATCCCTCTGTTCGTCTCCCACGTCAGCGGCCTGCTCGAGCCCGCCGAGGTGATGTGCACCGACATGCCGTGGGCCACGGCGTGGTACGGGGACCGGACCTCGATCTACCTGCCCCAGTCCCTCGACGAGTTCTACGAGATCAATGACTACTACAAGGGGATCAAGGGCCTCTACTTCACGACCCTCACGCGCGACCAGCCCTACGCCCGGAGCCTTCGCACGGGCCCCTACAAGACCTGGTTCCCGATCCTGGAGGGGCGCATCCCGAACGACTTCCCGCTGACCCAGGGCTTCCCGCTCAACAACCTCGACCAGCTGTTCCTGTCCGATCGTGTCCGATGGGCTCCGCGATAACGCGCCGCCCCCTCCGTGCCCTCCCCCCGTCACCGGCCGAAGGACTCCGCGATGCCGCGGACCGCGCGACGCGGCGGCGCGCTGGTGTTCGTCCTCGTCATGCTCGGTGTCCTCGTGACGCTCCTCGCCCACCTGCTGGCCGAGTCGCGCAGCGCCGCGGGCCTGGCGGCCGCGGTGCTGGAGCGGGAGCGGCTCGTCGCCGCGGCTTCCGACGCGGTCCGCCGCGCCGCGCAGCGCCTGGCCGACGATGAAGACCTGCTGGTCGACCACCCCGGGGAGCCGTGGGCGGACGAGGAGGTTCTGACCGACCCGACGGGCATCACGGTGCGCACCCGCGTGGCCGACGAGGGAAGCCGGCTCGACATCAACAACCTGTCCATGGATCCCGGCACCGAGCGCAGACGACCGCCGGAGGACATCCTGCAGGACCTCTTCCTTCTCTGCGGCGATCCGGATCCCCGCGAGCGCATCGAGGCCCTTCGGGACTGGGTCGATGCCGACAACGACGGCCGGTTCGAGGCCCCCTACTACCTCGATCGGAAACCGCCGTCCACCCCGCCCAACAAGCCGCTGGCCGTGGAATCGGAGTGGCTGCACGTCGCCGGGTTCTCCCCGGAGTGGTTCGCCGACCCGTCCTTCGGGGAGGCCGAGTCGAACTCCCTTCCGCGCATCTCCGACCTCGTCACGGTGATCCCCGGTCCGCACGGACGCACGGTGCCCGTCAACCTCAACACCGCGCCCGAGGCCCTCCTGACGGTCCTGTTCGGCCGGGGACAGGAGTACCTCGCGCGCGCCGTCCTCACGCTGCGGGAGGCCGATCCCCTGCGCTCGGCCGACGGCCTCGCGGCCCTGGCCGACCCGATCCGCATGACCCGCCTCCTGCCCTGGCTTGACCTGAAGAGCGCGTGGTTCCGGATCGAGTCGATGGCCGCGGGGCCGCGAAGCCACGTGCGGATCCAGGCGCTGGTCAGGAGGGAGCCGGACGGCGCCGTCCGGATCGTGACCTGGTCCCGCTGACGGCGGCCGGCGGCGCGGCGGACCCGGGCGCTCCCGCGGTCAGCCCGCGGGGGTGGAGCGGCCATGGAAGGCTCGGAAGGCCGCGGCCTCCTTCCGGCCGAGAAACCGCGCAAGGATCTTCTCGTCGATCTCGAGCAGGTCGACCCAGATGAAGCCGTCCAGGACGTCGCTGAACTCCGGATCGACGTTGAATCCGAGCAGTTTTCCCCCCAGGCGGAGATACTGCTTCAACAGGATCGGGACGCCCTTGCGGTCCTTTTCGATCTCCGCGACGAGTTCCGAGACCTCGTCGGGATCCTTGATGATGCGGCGGAACACGTCCGCCTTCCACCGCTCCCCGTTCGCCTCCCGCGCCGGCGGGTTGCGCGGCTTGATGAACCGGGCCCACCGCGTGTCGAAGTTGTTCGCCCGGAGGAACTGCACCATCATCTGGCGGGACAGGCTCTGGTACTCGTTGTTGATGCTGACCGGCCCGATCATGTGGCGGTAGCGCGGATCCCGCACGATGACGCGGCCGATGCCCTTCCAGAGCAGGAGCAGCGGCGAATAGGAACGCTGGTACTCCGGCCTCACGAACGAGCGCCCGAGCTCGAGCGACGGTCCGAGAGCGTCGAGGAGTTTGCGCGAGTAGCGGAACAGCGTGCTCGTGTAGAGGCCCTTCTTCCCGTACCGCGAGAGGATCTCGTCCGTCCGCCCGATCCGGTAGGCTCCCACCAGTTCGCCCGCCCTGCGGTTCCACACGAACAGGTGGTGGTAGTGATGGTCGAAACGGTCGAGATCGATTTCGCGGCCCGTCCCCTCGCCCGCCGCCCGGAACGTCACTTCGCGCAGCCGGCCGATCTCGTGCAGGAGGCGGGGGATCTGCGCGGCGGGCGCGCAGTAGACGGCCATGTCCTCCGACTCCAGCACGCACGCCTCCGGGGGGAGCATCCAGACATCCTGCGCGATCGAGTCCCGGTGGAGCGGCGGGGCGACCGGCATCTGGGGCCCGGCGGGTCCGCGCACGGCGCCGCCGGACCCGCGGCTGCGGAGAATGTAGGTGCGCAGGCGCAGGTACTCGATCATGTCCCCGTCGCCCATGTCCTTCACGCGGGCGAACGGGATCAGGCTTCCGATCCGCAGCGAGATCGTCCCTCCGCGCTTCTGCATGAACTCCCGTGGCAGCATCGCCGTCCGGAAGCGCGGATGCACCAGGCCCAGGATCTGGAAGATGGCGCTGTTGCGGCCCTCGACGAACACCGGGACGACCGGGCATTCCGCCATGCGGATCATGCCCGCGATCGTCGCGCTCCAGCGCGGATCGGACACCTGCTTGTCCATCAGCTGAAGGCGGGACACGTCCCCCGAGGGAAACACCAGCAGCAGGTGCCCCGCCCGGAGCCAGCGGACGCTCTCCTTCATCGGCCGGAGGTTGGCCTTCGCCGCACCGTTGCCCCCGTAGGGATCCACGAAGATGGAGAACTCGTGGAGCTCCGGGATCCGGCGCATCAGATGGTTGCCCACCAGCTTCACATCCGGCCGGACCTTGCGCAGCAGCGCGAGAAGCGCGATGCCGTCGGCGCCGCCGAACGGGTGGTTGGCCACGACGAGCACGGGGCCTTCCCGCGGAATCCGCTGGATGTCCTCCGGGGCGGCCTCCACCGTCAGCCCGAGGGACTTCGTCACCGCCTCGCCGAAATCGCCGCCGGGCCCCTGCGCGAGAGCGCCGCGATACACCTGGTCCAGCTGGTCGAGGAGGAAGAAGCGCTCGAGCGACCGGCGCATCATGCCGAACAATTTCTGGCGGAACGGGTCCCGGAACGGGATCCTCAACTCGAACGGCGACCGGGCTGGCGGTTCGTGGGTCATGCCATCCGCCGGTCCGACCGGCGGTGCGCGCATTATACGGGTGCGCCGCCCGATGCCCACCAAAATCAGGTCAGGTGACCTGGTCCCCCCGCGCCATCACCACCTTGCCGGTGCGCACGAGTTCAATGACCTTGAACCGGGACAGCAGTTTCACCATCGCGTCGAGCTTGTCCGAGTTGCCCGTCACCTGGAGGATCATCGAACTCTCGGTGAGGTCGACGGTCTTCGCGCCGAAGTGGTCCGCGATCTGCAGGGCCCGTGTGCGGTCCTCCTGGCCGGCGGCGATCTTGACCAGGGCCATCTCCTTGACCACCGACTCCTCGTCGCGATGCTCGACGCACCGGATCACGTCGATCAGCTTGCTGGTCTGCTGGATCACCTGGTCGAGCCCCTCGGGATCGCCCTTCAGGGTGATGGTCATGCGCGAGAAGTGCGTGTCCACCACCGACGACACCACCAGCGCGTCGATGTTGTACCCCCGCCGCGCGAACACCTGCGCGATGCGGGCCAGCACGCCCGGTTTGTTCGCCACGTACACGCTGATCGTGTGCGTCGCCGTGGCTGCGGTCGTTGCTCCGTTGCTCATGTTGATCGCTCCGTCCTGGCTCAGGTCGAACCCGTGGGCTTCTCCATCTTGTGGCGCGGCCGCTCCACGATCATGTCCTCCAGCGGGCGGCCGGCGGGCACCATCGGGAACACGTTGTCCGTCTTCTCCACCTCGGCGTTGATCAGCGCCGGGCCGTCGTTGTAGGCCAGCGCCCGCGACAGGATCTTCCGGACGTCGGCCCCGCGCTTGAGGTTGAAGGCCTTCACGCCTTCGAACGCCTGCGCCAGCTTCACGAAGTCCGGGTTGCCCAGCAGGTCCACGCCGCTCTTGCGGTCGTCGTAGAACAGCTCCTGCCACTGCCGCACCATGCCGAGGTAGTGGTTGTTCAGGATCACGATCTTGATCGGCAGCTTGTGGATCGCGGCCGTCGCGAGTTCGAACATCGTCATCTGGAACCCGCCGTCGCCGCAGAAGGCCAGCACCGTCTCCTTCGGCCGCCCGAACTGGGCGCCGATCGCCGCGGGCAGCGCGAAGCCCATCGTCCCGGCGCCGCCGGACGAGAGGAAGTTGTACGGGTGGTCCGTCCGGTAGAACTGGGCCGCCCACATCTGGTGCTGGCCCACGTCGGTCACCACGACCGCCTTGCCCTCCGTCAGCCGCCAGGCCTCGTCGATCACGTGCTGCATCTTGAGGCCGCCCTTCTTCTTGAAATGAAGCGGGAAGCGGCGCTTGTACTCCTCGAGATGCTCGATCCACGCATCGGTCTTGAGCCGGCCGACGTGCGGGATGAGCGCGCGCAGCGCGGCCTTCGCGTCCGCCACGCAGTTGATGTGGCAGCGGATCATCTTCCCCATCTCGGCGGGGTCGATGTCGATGTGGATGCGCGTGGCGTCCTTGCAGAACTTCGCGGGCTGGCCCACGATGCGGTCGTCGTAGCGCGAACCGATCGACAGGATCAGGTCGCACTCCACCACCGCCTTGTTGGCATAGGCCGTTCCATGCATGCCCATCCAGCCGAGGGACAGCCGGTGCGACTCCGGGAAGGCGCCCTTGCCCAGCAGCGTCGTGACCACCGGCGCCTGCAGCTTCTCGGCCAGTTCGCGCACCTCGTCCCACGCGCCGGAGATCAGGGCGCCGTGCCCCACCAGCAGCACCGGCCTCACCGACTTGCTCAACGCCTCCGCGATGGCGTGGATCGTCGGCTCATCCACCGCCTCGGACGGCGGTCGGTAGCCCGGCAGGTCCATCGACGCGTGCAGATCCGCCGTACAGGGGCCGGAGGACACGTCCTTCGGCAGATCGATCAGCACCGGGCCCGGCCGGCCGCTGTTCGTGATGTGGAACGCCTCCCGCACGATCCGCGGGATGTCGTTCGTGTTCTTCACCAGGTAGCTGTGCTTCACCACCGGCATCGTCAGGCCGAAGATGTCCGCCTCCTGGAAGGCGTCCTTCCCGATCATCGGGCGGATCTGCTGGCCGCTGATCACGATCATCGGCACCGAGTCCATGTGCGCCGTCAGAATCCCCGTGATCGTGTTCGTCGCCCCGGGACCGCTCGTCACCAGCACCACCGCCGGCTTGCCCGTCGCCCGGGCATAGCCGTCCGCCATGTGCGTCGCCCCCTGCTCGTGCCGCACCAGGACGAGCTTGATCTTCGTCTTCGTCGTGACGATCGCATCGAAAATCGGAATCGCCGCCCCACCCGAATACCCGAAGATGTACTCCACACCCTCGTTCTCCAGGCACCGGATCAACGCCTGCGCCCCATCCATCGGTTCTGTTGCCATGGCAGTCTCCTGAACGAATCTTGTGCAATATTGCACACATCAAACCTAAGCGCAACACGAAAACGACATTCTTTTGAACAACTTCTTAGTTTAGGACAAGACTAACACTAGAAGATGGAGCTTGAATCGATAACTTTTCGATCGTGAATCCAATCATGTCGGATTGGAGACGTTTTCGATGGCAACCTTGCATGGTTCGACCGGAGTGAACCTTCAACGTTTCGGCAAAACGAGAACCGGCCCGCGGGGAGCGCCCGGGGGCCGGTTAGCGGATGTCTTTGGACGCCCTGAGGTTAGCTGGTCGACTTGGCGGCGGAGTTCCTGGACGGCGCCCGAAAGTTCCTCGAGGTGGCGCTGCATGGCCTCCGGGGGGAGGATGGGGCGCGGGGCCTCGCGACCGGCACCGCTGTCGCGGAGGCGCCGATCCATGGTCTCCGCCTCCTGCATGATCCTGCGGGCCATGTCTTCCATTCCCGCAGCCGCGAGGTTCTCCGCGGCCATTCGCAGATGGCGCTGGCGGCGTTCGATCTCGGCGGCCTCGCGTTCAGGCTGGCCGCCGGGGCGGGCCGGGGCGGCCTCGCGTTCGCGCTGCCCGGCGCGCACCCGTTCGAGATTCCGGGCGATTTCGCGGGCCTCCCGCTCGACGGCCTCCGCCTCCTCGCGCTTGCCCTCCTCCGCCAGCCTGTGGATCCGCTGCCTGAGCTCCTGGAGGCGCCGCTCCATGGCATCGGGATTCTGCGCGTCGGGGCGCTCGGGCCGCGCCCCCGCCTCCGCACGCTCCCTCCTGGGTTCGCCGTCCCGCCCGCCGCGTCCCTCGTCCGCCAGGGCCCCGGGGGTCGTGATGCCGATCCACCCGGTCAGCAGAAGCCCCCATCCCGCCTTCGCGAGCCGACTCGATCTACGATAGGAGTTCATCCGGTCCCTCCGTCTCCTGCGGTTCCCGTCCGCATCGGGGCACCGACCGCGTGCCGGTGCCGGAGGCGGATCATAGGCCCGGCTCGCCCGTCCCGTCGAGCGGGTTGTCCGCGTCGGCCTTCCATGCCGGTCCAACCCGGCGAGGTCACGCCGACGCACGTCGGCGATGGTTCGGAATCCGGGACCGCGAGGTTCAGGATGTGCCGAGGCGGAAGACGAGATCCTCGGGCGCCTGGTCGCTGACGTCGCCCACCACCGAAACGCCCTCCGGGACTGCACCGGAGAGGATCTGCGACGCGAGGGCATCGGACACGCGGCGCTGGATCGCCCGCTTGAGCGGGCGGGCGCCGAAGGCCGGATCGTACCCCTCGCGGGCCAGCAGATCCTTCGCCCTGTCGGTCAGGCGCAGCGCGACACGCCGCTTCTCGAGGTACCCCGCCACCCGGTCGAGCTGGAGGTCGACGATCCTCCGGATCTCCTCCTTGCGAAGGCTGTGGAACAGCACGATCTCGTCCACGCGGTTGAGGAACTCCGGCCGGAACTGGGCGCGGAGCAACTCGCCGACCTTCGCCCGGAGCCGCTCGTAGCCGTCGTCGCCCGGCGCGAGGTCGGGGTGCTTCTGCAGCGTCTCGTGGATCAACGCGCCGCCGAGGTTGGAGGTCATGATGACGAGCACGTTCCGGAAGTCGACCGTCCGCCCCTGCCCGTCCGTCAGCCGGCCCTCGTCGAGGATCTGCAGCATCACGTTGAAGACGTCCGGATGCGCCTTCTCGATCTCGTCGAAGAGCACGACCGTGTACGGCTTCCGGCGGACATGCTCGGTGAGCTGGCCGCCCTCCTCGTACCCGACGTAGCCCGGAGGCGCGCCGATGAGTCGGCTGACCGCGTGCTTCTCCATGTACTCCGACATGTCGATGCGCACCATGGCGGTCTCCTCGTCGAACAGGAACTCCGCCAGCGCCCGGGCGAGCTCGGTCTTCCCGACGCCCGTCGGACCCATGAAGATGAAGGAACCGATCGGGCGGTTGGGATCCTGAAGCCCCGAGCGCGCCCGGCGGACCGCGTTGGAGACGGCGGCGATCGCCTCCTCCTGGCCGATGACCCGCCGGCGGAGCAGGTCCTCCATGTGCAGCAGCTTCTCGCGCTCGCTGCCGAGAAGCTTGGACACCGGGATGCGCGTCCACGCGGCGACCACCGACGCGATGTCCTCGGCGTCGACCTCCTCCTTGAGCATCTTGACGTCCTTCTGCACGTCGGCCAGCTTCGCCTGCGCCTCCTGGATCTGGCGCTCGATCTTCGGGATCCTCCCGTAGCGGAGCTCCGCCGCCTTCGCGAGATCGTTCGCGCGCTGGGCGTTCTCCTCCTCGATCTTGAGCAGGTCGATCGACCGCGTCAGCGTGCGCAGGTCGGAGATCAGGTCCTTCTCCTTCTGCCAGTGCAGCTTCATCCGCGCGCTGTCCTCGCGGAGCCGCGCCAGTTCCGCCTTCAGCTTCTCCAGGCGGGCTCGGGAGTCGGCATCCCTCTCCTTCTGCAGGGCCTGTCGCTCGATCTCCAGTTGCAGGATGCGCCGCTCGACCTCGTCGATCTCGACGGGCAGGCTGTCGATCTCCATGCGCAGCCGGCTGGCGGCCTCGTCGACCAGATCGATGGCCTTGTCCGGAAGGAACCGGTCGGCGATGTAGCGGTGCGACAGCGTCGCCGCCTGCACGAGCGCCGCATCCTGGATGCGCACGCCGTGATGCACCTCGTAGCGCTCCTTGAGGCCGCGAAGGATCGCGACGGTGTCCTCGACGGTCGGCTCGCCGACGCGAACGGGTTGGAAGCGCCGCTCGAGGGCGGGATCCTTCTCGACGTGCTTGCGGTACTCGTCGATCGTCGTCGCCCCGACGCAGCGCAGTTCCCCGCGCGCCAGCGGCGGCTTGATCATGTTGGACGCGTCCACCGCGCCCTCCGCCCCCCCGGCACCGACCAGCGTGTGCAGTTCGTCGATGAAGAGGATGATCTGTCCTTCCGCCGCAAGGACCTCCTTCAGGAACGCCTTGAACCGGTCCTCGAATTCGCCGCGGTACTTCGCGCCCGCCACCATCGAGCCCAGATCCAGCGCGACCACCTTGCGGTTCTTGAGCCCCTCCGGCACGTCGCCGGCCACGATGCGCTGGGCGAGCCCCTCGACGATCGCCGTCTTGCCGACGCCCGGCTCGCCGATGAGCACCGGGTTGTTCTTCGTCCGGCGGGACAGGACCTGGACCACGCGCCGGATCTCCGCATCCCGGCCGATCACGGGATCCAGCTTCTTCTGCCGGGCCATCTCCGTCAGGTCGCGCCCGTACTTCTTGATTGCCTCGTACTTGTCCTCCGGATTCTGATCGGTCACACGATGCGACCCGCGGACGGACTGCAGGGCCTGCAGCACCCCCTCCGACGTCAGGCCTGCCTTGGCCAGGATCGCGCCCACCGGCGACCCCTTGGCCTCCACGGCCGCCAGCAGCAGATGCTCCACACTCACGTACTCGTCGCGCAGCCGCGCCGCAACGGAGAAGGCGCCTTCGATCAACTGCCGCAGCGCCCGGGACAGACCCCGATCCCCCGTTTGTCCCTGAACGGCAGGCATCGCGCCCAGCCGCGCCTCCACGTTGGATCGGAGCTGCCCACGGTCAACCCCAAGCCGCTCCAGCAACGGAGGCACCACACCCTCGGGCTGATCGAGCACCGCCAGCATCAAGTGCTCCACGTCGATCTCCGGGTTCTGCCTCTCCCCGGCAATCCGCTGCGCCGCCTGCAGCGCTTCCTGTGACTTGATCGTCAGCTTGTCCAGTTGCATGTCGCCACCTCACCTCCATCCAAGCAACACAGATGCCAAGATCAGATTCGTTACGTTATGCATTGCAGAGTAATTGGTTGAGAAATTACATCGAGCAAACTAAGTGGCCATATTGTCTCATATCGAATCGAGTGCGCCACTGTGGCGCACTCGATGGGATCGGCTAGGCTTGGACTCGTCGATTCAAGCGGTCTGGACAGGATAACAGGATCAACAGGATGGAGTTGCGACAGACGTTCGCTGCACTTAACAGATGAAGGCCATGGTTTCTGCGATAGAATCCGCAGGAATCCTGTACATCCTGTTCTGTCGTCCAACGTCTCTTCTCAGGTTCAGCCTGCATCCGGGCGGCCGGGGCGAAGCCGGGAGAAGACGCGCAGGCCGCGACCGACACCGAGGGCGGAGCGCAGTTCGCTGATCATCCGCTCCTCGTCCTGCTGATGGATGCTGCTGGCCGATGGAGGCGAAACCGGTGATGAGCGGGCGGGCTCGGATTCTCCGCCTGTCGACGGGGTGCCATCGGGTGTCGATACCGCCGGGCCGGAGACCGGCCCTTGCGAGATCGGTTCAGCCGGCACGGGCGAAGCAAGGCCCGGGGCTTCCGTTCCGACAGACGGGATCGCCAGGTCGCCCAGCCGCCGGCCCTCGATTTCATCCCGTCGCCGGACCTTCAAATCAGGACTGATCGCCCCCTCGCGGAGCATGTCGAGGAACGCGGCCAGCGGAACAGGGCCGTACAGTTCGCCGCCGGGGAGTTCGAGCAGCCAGTCCATGCCGAGGTCCGGCACGTTGCCGGCCCGGCGCCACGGGCCGTCGCCCTCGCGGATCTCGTCCTCCGGCCCGACGCGACCGTCGCACGCCCAGACGCGGAGGGTGTCCAGGGCGACCGGACCGAAGGCCTGGCCCGAGGTCGTCCGCATCCGCCACTCTGCGTGTCCGCTCATGAATTCCATGTCCAGCCCGCGACAAGAGAAGCAACCCGCACCCCGGAGCCCCCATTCATCCGGTCGCGCCGCACCGGCGCCGATGCGCCGAGGGATTCGAATCTACCGTGTCGGCCGGACGGAATCACGCGCTGAATTCAACCGTCCTCCCCGACGCTTCCCGTCCGCCCCGGATCGCGCAGTCGCGGGAGATCCGCCGGGCTTCTCCGAAGATGGGGCCGGACGAGAACCCACGCGCCCCAGACGGTCATCGCGATCCAGATCGCACGGGGCGGACCGATGATCTTGCCGGATCCGGCCCATGGACGGGGAATCCGGAACCAGACATCGTACCACCAGTCGGGGTAGATCCTGAGCTTCGGCACCCACGGCAGCAGCCAGGGGAAACCGCCATGCGAGATGAGATCGAACAGAAGGTGTGACACCGCGCCGAGTGCGAGGCAGCCGAGAACGAGCCTCCACGTCCGGCCCAGGGACGCGGCGCCGGGGCCCTCCCCCAGCACCGCGAGCCCCGCGTTCCAGAGACGGTCGACCGCGCCGTCGCCGGAGCGGGGCGCAAGACGGCGCACCGCGCGGTGAAGACCGAGCCAGAGGAGAACCCCGAGCGGAATTCCGAGGACCACGACGCCGACGAGCGAGTGACCGATCCCCTGCCCCAGCTTTCCGCGGACGACGACCAGGAGCGCGTCGACGATGTCCGGCAACGCGGCGCCCACGCAGAGCGCCCGCACGTCGAACCGCCCGGGCCATCGCCTCCAGAGGAAGGCGATCAGGCCCTGGTGCGATGGAAAGGTCGCCGGCATGTCATGGCCGCGGCAGGATGCGCGGTTCCCCCCAGACGGCCCAGTCACAATCGTACGGACCGTCCGCATCGGTCGTCAGCGACAGCACGATTTCCCGGCCCGCCCACGGCGCCAGGTCGGCCTCCATCGGGGCCCACGCACCCGGGAGCATCCGCCGGCGCGCGACCTCCGCGCCGTTCACCTCGACGAGGAAGACCACCCCGTCCGACGTCGATCCGTCGGCGATGCCGGCATGCGTCGCGAAGCGCGACGCCGTCGCCGGCAGACGCAGCGGAACATGAACCGTCGTCGTGCCGTGGTTCGGCGGATGCGCGAGGAGCCCGCGCCTCTCCACCCCCCCGACGGTCCGGGTCGCGGGCTGGGCGCCGGCGAACCGACAGATGGCCGGCGCGCCGTCGACGCTCACCTCCACCTCTCGCCGTGCCGCGACCAGATCCAACGGGACCGTCGCCTCCCCGGGCCGCGTCGCCAGCAGGAAGAACGTCCCGGCCGCGGCGACCTCCGCACCAGCGCCGGTGAACGGCACCACGCCGCGCGGACCGACGACACAGTCCCATCGTTGTGTTCCGCCCACCGCGAGCCGGCCGCGGATCTCCGCCTCTGCCTCGACGCGCGGATCCATCCAGACCGCCCAATCAAACGAGGGATTCCCCGCCGGCCCGGGATGGACGGCCAGTTCCAAGTCCACGGTCCGCCCCGCAAGCATCGTCAGATCGAGATCCAGCGATGCCGCGAGCTCGGTCGCGACATGAACCGCGTTCGAAACCGCCCTCCCCTGCGTCGTTGCCGACACGCGGAACGTCACGCCGTCCGACCGGTTCGATCCCACCGCACCCTTGCGCAGGGCCACGTCCGACGCGAACCGCAGGCGCCCCGCGGACGGAACGGCAATGCGGAATCGCGCGAAGGCCTCGCCCCCCGCCGCACCCCCGCGGTACGGCGGGTGCGCCATCAACCCGCCCCCGCCCGCGACGAAACCCGCGCCGTTGTCCGCCTGCAGGGATCCGGCCACCTCCGTGGCAACGCCGGTCCGGGTCCGCCAGCCGCAGGACGCTCCGGACAGCAGACGCGCCGGATCGGCCACCCGCGTGCGAAGCGCGCGCGTTCGCACGGCCGCGAGCGCACGCCCGGGGAAAACGGACTCCAGCACCAGGCCCTCCGGAAGGTTGCACACGTGGAATCCGTTGGTGTCCGGCGCGCCCGGCAGCACCGCGTACCGGCGGGCCGGGTCGAGGCCGAGGATCCGGCCGCCGCCGTGCCCCGGCCAGTCCGGCACGTGCAGGCCCGCCGCCTCGACACGGTTCGCACCGCGCACCGTGCGGCTGATGACCCGGCCGCCGGAGACGAAGCGTCCGTCGGCCATGCGCGCGGCCCGCACCCCGCCCGCCCCGCGGAACGGGAACGCGACCTCCGGCGGCCATGAGCCCTCCGTATCGGGGTCGAGCCGGCTGCGCTGCCAGAAGCCGACCTCGTCCAGCAACTGTAGCAGGAACGCCCCCGCGCCCCGCGCGCCCGGTTCCCGGGCCGCCGCCAGCGAGGCGGCCGAGGGCCGCAGGGTCGGGATCACGCCGAAATGCTCGTAGGCCTCGTTCCAAGCCGCGTACAGCTGCGCCTGCTCGGGCGCCACCATGCCGAGGTAGCCGTACACCGTGGTGAACGGCGCGAACAGATAGGAGGAGATGGGATGGGCGCAGCGAAGCATCGCCTCGTTCCACGTGCCCTCCGAATGGTGCAGGCCCCACGCGTGCCGCTGCGCGAAGGCCTCGCGACGGCAGGTGACCTCGTTGAGTCCCTCGCCGCTGAGCGCCACCTGCGGCAGCGCGGCGCACAGTTCCTCGTGCAGCGCATCGTTGCCCCGGATCATGTTCAGGCCGTCGATGCGCCCGTTGTGATCGTTGAAGATGCAGAGCGTCTGGTCCAGGTGCAGGGCGTCGACGGGAAACCTCCGGCACAGGTCCGTCATCGCGCCGACGAAATGCCTCCGCCACGCGGCGGACGCCGGATTGATGTAGGCGAACTTGATCGGCGGATCGCAGCGATCCCACGTCCACCACTCGGGCTCGTGCGCGCCCCAGGGACTGCGGACATGGAAACGCTGGAACTCTCGGTAGAGCGGGTTCAACGGGTCAACGCCGAAGTAGTTCACGTGGAGCATCACGCGGAACCCGAGCGCGTGGGCGCGGTCGAGGAACGGGCTCAACTCGGGGCGGACCGCCGCATAATCCGGGTAGTCGCGGTCGTAGCCGGCGGCTCGCCAGGCGGGCACGTAGAGCAGCGTCTGCGGCGGGTCGAAGTGGCGCGCCAGTTCGTCCAGCAGCGGCAGCGACATCCCCGTGATGACGCACCCGCGGATGTCGCGCGCCCAGGCCGGCGACTTCGCCGCGAGAGGAACGGGCTTCAGGTTCGCCTGCATCCAGTCGCGGTAGCGCCGCGCCGGCACGCGCCAGTCGCCGGTGTAGACATTGAGCCTCCACGCGACGGACTCGCACCCGGTGAGGGCGTCGAACGGCGCATCGTTCATCGTCGTGAGGTCCAGCCGCCACCCGTCGCCGCCGCGGGTCACGGTCAGGCGCTTGAACCGGCCCGCGGCATCGTCCGCGAAGACGAAGAAACCGCGGCCCGCCCCCTCGACGATGACCAGCTGCGCCTCCCATCCCATCGGGTAGTCGAAGACGTGGCGGTCGCCGGGCGTCTCCGCATCCAGCCGTACGCCGGAACGGCCGGGAACGAGGATCGCGTATCCGGACGGGATGGCGCCGACCGACCACGTCACGCCCCACACGCCGGGAGCGCACCGTTCGGCGCGCTGCGTGATCACCAGGTCGCCGGACGACGGATCGACCGCATGGCCGGCGTGAAGGCGCCCGCCTCCGGGCAGGGCGAGGACGGCGCCATCCCCTCCGGTCGCGGCGAGAGACACGAGGCTCGTTCCCACGCACTCCACGCGCGCGGCGGCGGCTGCGGCCGACGGCCGCACAAGGTCGGTCCCGTCGGCATCGGTCAGCGAGACGACCGAGCCGCGGTCGATCGCCGCAGTGAACGCCGCCGTGCGCACCGCGGTTCCCGCACCCCTCGCCGCGAGCGCCGCACAGGGAGCCGTCCCCGCGGCCGCAAGCGCAATCGCCAGCAGCACACCGCGCAGGCCTGTCGGGATGCGGCGGCGTTTCATGCGTTGAACTTCATCGAGAACAGATCGGCGGATTCCAGGGCGAATCGGAGGCGCACGGGGCGGCCGGCGAGCCGGGTGAGCGCGGGCGAATCCCTCCAGACCACGGTGTGCGCGATCGCATTGCCGGTGAACGGCACGCAGTCCGCGGCGGCAAAGCCGGGCAGCACGCGGCCGCCCTCATCCTGCAACTCGACCGCGACCCGGCCGGCGGGCGCGGTCTTCACGTTCAGTTCCAGCGACCGGCCCTCGAATCGAAGAAGCCGGGTGCTCAGTTCGCCGCGTCCCGGGGCGGCGACGGACACGAAGCCGTCCGTCCGGAAGGTGAAGCGCCGGACGCGGCTCGCGGGCCCCTTGTAGTACGCTTCGGTGGCGTAGACCGACATCTCGCCCGGCCGGCCCGGCAGTTCGAGCAGGCCCCAGGTCATGTAGTTGCTGCGGTTGCCGTCGCGGTCCTTCGGCGCCGTGATGGAAATCAGTTCCCCGGGCCAGCGGCGGAAGAGCACGCCGTCGCGGCTCGTCATGAACACCGGCTCCACCTGCTGTGTCTTCGGCTGGTATCGCGTCGGAAAGCCGATGAAGAGGTGCGGAGCGCGCACGTGGGGCATGACGGCGTTGGTGTAGAGATGTTCCGCGGGCGAGTCCTCGTACCGGAGGTCCTCCTGGCGCTCCCAGTGGAGGAAGTCCCGCGAGACCGCGGTGCGGATCGCGCGCACGCCCTTGTCGAAGAAGCGCCAGTAGGCGCGGTACTCGCCGCGGTGCGCGTCCCAGAACGCGAGGTTCTGCGAGTCGAAGGCGCCGTCGGTGATCACGGCATGCGCCGTGACCGACCACCGGACGCCGTCGGCGGACGTCAGGGCGTCGAGACACGGTTTCCTCTTCCCGCCAACGGACACGGTGCCTCCGGCGAACGCCTTGTATCGCGTCCCCGGCGGGCACGAAGGACTGGCGTCCAGGAACGGCGTGAAGTTGTGGGACCCCTCGCCGGTCCAGACGATGTTGTTGGCCCGCGAGCCGGCGAACTCGCAAACGCTCCGATCCGGCTTCGTCCATGCGATGCCGTCGCGGCTCTCCGCAAGCGCGGTGACCTCGGGATGCGCCCCCTTTCTGAGGGCCTCGTCGTAGTGGGAACCGCGGTAGTAGGCGCGGAAGCGGTCCCCGTCGCGAAGGAACGCGAAGTAGGCCGAGGTGTTCCCCTCCCACGGCGCGTCGCACACCAGGGCCACGTCGGCGGGCGCCGGCGTGTGGAGCCGGAGCGCGGCATCGTGCATGCGCTCGACGAGGAAGTCATCGACGAACAGCTCGCGACGGGATCCGATGTCGATCGGCGAGGCGGGAGCCTCCGCCGGCGCAACCCGCGGCAGCGCGACCGCCAGAGCGGGCGCCGCGCCCAGGAACCGCCGTCGCGTCCACTCCGTGGTCGGCTTCATGCGCCTATTTCACCAGACCCTCCGCCGAATGCACGCGCGAAATCGCCTCCGCTCCGAGATCGCCGCCGGAAGCCCCTGACAGCGTCACGCGCCGCGGGTATGCTGAAGCCATGGGACGAGCACGCGGATGAGGGCGCGCAAGAGAGCACCGGGCCCCGGCCTTCGCACGGGGGCCGGGAGCATCCTGGAGAGCATCTCCGACGGGGTGTTCACGGTCGACGCGGACTGGCGCATCACCTCGTTCAACCGCGCCGCCGAGACCATCACGGGCATCCGGCGGCGCGACGCGATCGGCCGCACCTGTTCCGACGTTTTCCGCGCCAGCATGTGCGAGGCGGAGTGCGCGCTGCGGCAGACGGTCCGCACCGGGAAGCCGATCGTCAACAAGGCCGCCTTCATCGTCGACGCCCGCGGCCGCCGGGTGCCCGTCTCCGTCTCCACGGCCATCCTGCGGGACGGGCGCGGGCGGATCGCCGGCGGCGCGGAGACCTTCCGCGACCTGAGCCTCGTCGAGGAACTGCGGAAGGAACTCGACGGCCGGTTCGAGGCCGGGGACCTCGTCAGCCGGAGCGAGGCCATGCGCCGGATCTTCGACCTCCTGCCGCAGATCGCGCCCAGCGACGCGACCGTGCTCATCCACGGGGAGACCGGAACGGGCAAGGAACTCCTCGCCCGCGCCATTCACGGCGCCAGCGGCCGCGCCGCGGGGCCCTTCGTCGCGGTCAACTGCGGCGCCCTGCCCGACACGCTCCTCGAGTCCGAGCTCTTCGGCCACGTCAAGGGGGCCTTCACCGGCGCGATCGGCGACAAGCCCGGCCTCTTTGCCCGGGCCGGGGGCGGGACGATCCTCCTCGACGAGATCGGCGACGTCAGCCCGGCGATGCAAGTCCGGCTGCTCCGCGTCCTCCAGGAACGCACCTATGAGCCGCTGGGAGGAACGCGCACGCTCCGCGCGGACGTGCGCGTCATCGCGGCCACCCACCGCGACCTTGCCTCGATGATCCGCAAGGGCTCCTTCCGGCAGGACCTGTTCTACAGGCTGAACGTGGTCCGGCTCGATCTCCCACCGCTGCGCCGGCGCACCGAGGACATCCCGCTGCTGGTCGATCACTTCATCGCCCGCTTCAACCGGCGTCAGGGCAAGGCGGTCGAAGGCGTCGCGCCGGACGTCCTCGCCGCGCTCATGGCCCACGACTATCCCGGCAACATCCGCGAACTGGAGAACATCCTCGAACGTGCCTTCGTGGTGTGCGCGTCGGGCCGGATCGAACGCACGCACCTGCCGCCCGAATTGACCGGCCTGCACGCCCCGCCTCCCCCGCCCGCCGCCGGGACCCTCGGCGCACGCACCCGCGCCGCCGAGGAACAGGCGATCCGCTCCGCCCTCGAAGCCTGCGGTCACAACCGCACCGCCGCCGCCGCCGCGCTCGGACTCCACCGGAGCACCTTCTTCCGCAAGGTGCGCGCCCTCGGCATCGCGTTGTCGCGCCGCGACGGCCGCACGCGCCCGGCCGCCCGGTGAGTCACGGGTGTCGCATTCATGCAACATTTAGCGGCTGCTTGTGTTGCATTGATAAGACACTCGGATCGACACGGACTAACGCGGACAGGCACGGACTAATGGTCTTAGATACTGGGGATGAGTTGGTTGCATCGGATTCGAGATTCCAGCCGGGCGACCTGGCACGATTCGTGATTCATGCAGGCCGGCGTGAGAGTGGCACTGACAACGTGGAACGGGCGGATCTCGCCGGTGCTCGACGTGGCCCGGCAGGCGCTGGTGGCGGAGGTCGAGGACGGCCGCGTGGTCGGCCGAAGCGAGGAACCTCTCCCAGGAACCGAGCCCTCGGCTCAGGCGGCCCGGCTTGCGGCCCTCGCCCCCGAGGTTTTGATCTGCGGGGCGGTTTCGCAGCCGATGGCGATGCTGCTTGCGGGAACGGGGATCCGGCTGATCCCCTTCACGGCCGGGGAGACGGAGGATGTGATCGAGGCCTGGATGAACGGGCGGCTGCCGGATCCCGCGTGGCAGATGCCGGGATGCTGCGGGCGCGGTCCGCGCGGGGGCGCGGGGCGGGGCGGTTTGCGATGCCGGCACGGCCGCAGGGGACGGGGACAGGCATGAAGATCGCGGTGACATCGACAGGACCGGCGACGACCGACGCGGTGGATCCGCGGTTCGGGCGGGCGAGGCATTTCGTCGTCGTGGACACGGAGTCCGGCGTGTCGGAGGTTCACGACAACGCGCAGAACCTGAACGCCCCGCAGGGCGCCGGGATCCAGGCGGGCGAGACGGCCGCACGGCTGGGCGTAAAGGCGGTCCTCACGGGCCATGTCGGACCGAAGGCCTTCCGCGTCCTGCAGGCCGCGGGCATCGAGGTGTATCTGTGCGGCGAGGCAACGGTGGCCGAGGCCGTCCGCCGCTTCACCGCCGGGGAACTGCAGCGCGCGGAGGCGGCCAGCGTCGAGGCCCATTGGGCATGAGGGCAGGCGCCCGGCGGCCGCCGGCGGAGCGGGCCCGGGGATTCAACACGAGAGGGACACAGCCATGCCAGCAGGTGACAGGACGGGACCGATCGGAATGGGACCGATGACGGGACGACGCGCGGGTCTCTGCGCGGGCTTCGGGATGGCGGGATACGCCAACCCGATGCCGGGCCGCGGGGCCGGCCGGGGGGCGATGAGGCGCGCGTGACACCGAACCGAACCATCCTCGCGATTGCAAGCGGCAAGGGCGGCACCGGCAAGACCACGGTGGCGACCAACCTGGCCCTCTTCCTCGCCGACACCGGGGGCCGGGTCCAGTATGTCGATTGCGACGTCGAGGAGCCGAACGGCGCCCTGTTTCTCCACCCCCGGATCGAAGCGTCCGAGCCGGCGTGCATCCCGGTTCCGGTCGTCGACGAGGCCCGCTGCACCGGGTGCGGGAAGTGCGCGGAGGTCTGCCGCTATCGAGCCATCGCGGTGCTCAAGAAGCCGCTCCTGTTTCCCGAGTTGTGCCATGGGTGCGGCGGTTGCGCGCTCGCCTGCCCCGAGGGGGCCATCCGCGAGCGGGACCGCGCCATCGGCACGGTCGAAACCGGCCGCGCCGGCGCCCTCGCCTACGCCGGCGGCCGCCTGGACGTCGGCGAACCGATGGCGCCTCCGCTGGTCCGCTCCGTTCGCGCGAAGACCGCCGGCTCCGGGACGGCGATCCTCGACTGCCCGCCGGGCACGTCCTGCCCGGTCGTCACCTCGGTGCGCGGCGCGGACTTCGTGCTGCTGGTGACCGAGCCCACCCCCTTCGGGCTGCACGACCTCCGGCTGGCGGTGGAGATGGTCCGGCGGCTCGGCCTCCGCCACGGCGTGGTCGTCAACCGGGCGGACGCCGGCGACGACCGCGTGCGCGACTACTGCGCGGCGGAGTCCGTCCCGCTGCTCCTGGAGATCCCCGATGACCGCCGCGTGGCCGAGGCCTGCTCCCGCGGCGAGGTCGCGCTGCGCGTTCTGCCCGAATGGGCCGGGTTGATGGCCCGGCTCTGGTCCCGCGTGCGCCCGGCGGCCTGCGCGCCGGCGGAGGGGACGGAATGAAGACCTCCATCGAGTGCATCCCCTGCTTCGCACGACAGGCCCTCGAGGCGGTCACCCTGGCCATCGACGACGGGCCGGCACGGCAACGGATCCTCCGCCGGCTGCTTCGCGAGATCGCCGACGCCGACTGGGACACGATACCGGTGGAGATCTCCCGGCGCATCCAGCGTGTCATCCGGGAAGCGACCGGCCGTTCCGATCCCTACCGCGCCCTCAAGCAACGGATGAACCGGACCGCGATCGACCTGCTGCCGGTCCTGTCCGACCTCGCGGGCCGCCACCCGGACCCCCGGGAGGCGGTGGTCCGGCTCGCGATCGCCGGGAACCTGCTGGACGCCGGATCGAAGAGCCGCATGGAGCCGGAGGAGATGCCCGAGCGGCTGGCCTCGGTCCTCGACATGCCCCTCGCGGGCGACGTCCAGGAGCTGTTCGCGGCGGCGGAGGCGGCGCATTGCATCCTCTACCTCGCCGACAACGCCGGCGAGATCGTCTTCGACCGGCTCCTGATCGAGGCCCTGCCCGCCGAGAAGATCACCGTCGCGGTGCGCGGCTTCCCCGTGCTCAACGACGCGACCCTCGAAGACGCCGAGGCCGCCGGCATCCCGTCCGTCGCCCCGGTGATCGAAAACGGGTCCGACGCACCCGGCACGATCGTCGCCGAAGGGTCGGACGAGTTCCGCCAGTGGTTCGACCGCGCCGACCTGGTCATCGCGAAGGGCCAGGGCAATTTCGAAACCCTGTCGGATTCCGACAAGGACATCTTCTTCCTGCTCTGCGTCAAGTGTCCCGCCATCGGCGCGGAGATCTCCGCGCCGGTGGGATCGCTCGTCGTGAAACGCTCGCGCCGGGACGGCCCGTCATGAAGGAACTCGTCGTCATCAGCGGCAAAGGCGGCACGGGCAAGACCAGCCTGCTGGCTTCGTTCGCGGCACTCGCCGGGACCTCGGTGCTCGCGGACTGCGACGTCGACGCCTCCAACCTCCACCTCCTGCTGGCCCCCCGCCGGCAACGACGCGAGGTCTTCCGCGGCGGCCACGTAGCGGTCATCCGCGGGACGGACTGCATCGGCTGCGGCGCATGCCTGGCCTGGTGCCGCTTCGAGGCGGTCCTTCGCACGGAAGGGGCCGGCGGCCCGTCCGGGGCCGGCTGCGTCGACTGCGCCGACGGCTGTTCCCGGTCGTGCCCCGCGAAATTCGCCGATATGATCCGGGCCTACGAAGCCGTCTGCGGACACTCCGTCGAGCCGGTCTTCACGATCGATCCCTCCGCCTGCGAGGGCTGCGGGGTCTGTGTCGACCGGTGCCCGGTGCACGCGATCGACTTCCCCGAGCGCGTCTGCGGCGAGTGGTACATCTCCGACACGCGGCACGGTCCGCTCGTCCACGCGCGACTCGATCCGGGCGGCGGGAACTCCGGCCGGCTGGTCGGCCTCGTGCGCGAAGCTGCAAGGAACCTTGCCGTGGAACGCGGACTGGATCTTGTCCTGACCGACGGTCCGCCCGGCATCGGGTGCGCGGTGATCTCGTCGGTGACCGGCGCCTCAAAGGTTCTCGTCGTGACCGAGCCGACCCCGTCGGGCCTGCACGACATGCGGCGCGTGCTCGACCTCGCGCGCCACTTCGGCGTGCCGACCGCCGTCTGCGTGAACAAGTGGGATCTCAACGGCGACATGGCGGCGCGGATCGAGACCGGCGCCCGGGAGGCCGGCGCGACGATCGCCGGGCGGGTGCGTTACGACGGCGCGGTCACCCGGGAGCAGCTGCAGGGGCGCGCGGTCGTGGAAGCCGGTCCGGGACCATTGGCCGACGACATCCGGGCCGTCTGGGGGAACGCGGCTCCATGAACGCGGCCGGAGCCGTCCGCGTCACCGTCCTGGCCGAGAACACGGCGCACGCCCGCGGCGTACGCGGCGAGCACGGGCTCGCCTTCTGGATTGAGGCGGCGGACCGCCACATCCTGTTCGACACGGGCCAGGGCCTCGTGCTGGCGGACAACGCCCGCGCCCTGCGCATCGACCTGCGCGCCGCCGGCACGATCGTCCTCAGCCACGGCCATTACGACCACACCGGCGGCCTGGCCGCCGTCCTCCACGCCGCCCGCGAACTCGTGACGGTGCACTCCCATCCCGACGCCCTGCTGCCCAAGTTCAGCACCAGCGGCGGGACGCCCCGCGACATCGGCATGGCCGATGCAGACCGTGCCGCCGTCCTCCACGCGTGTTTCATCCCCTCGCGCCAGCCGGTCGAGGTCGCGCCCGGCATCCGCACCACCGGCGAGATCCCGAGGCGGCATCCGGAGGAGTCCGGCGCGGACCCGTTCCGGCGCGACTCCGACGGCCTCGTCCCGGATCCGCTCGCCGACGACCAGGCCCTCGTGATCGAGACGGCCTCCGGAACCGTCGTCCTGCTCGGCTGCGCCCACGCCGGCCCGATCAACACCCTCGACCATGTCCGGGATCTGACCGGCGGCGCGCCCATCCACGCCGTCATCGGCGGCATGCATCTTCTGTCGGCGTCGGACGGGCGCATCGCATGGACCGTGAACAGCCTCCGGCGCTTCGACGCCGCGATCTTCGGCCCGATGCACTGCACCGGGCCGAAGGCGGCGGCCGCGCTGTGGACGGCCTTTCCCCGTGCGTGCCGCCCCGCCGGCGCCGGCAGCGTCTTCGATTTCGAGAACCCGTGAATCCCACGACCCGACAACCAGCAACAGGAGATGAAGCCCATGAAGATCGCGATCCCGGTGGCGGACGGACGGCTGTGCATGCATTTCGGACACTGCGAGCGGTTCGCGCTCGTCGACGTGGATGACGCAACGCGGACGATCGCCGGCACGAACTGGCTCGTGCCACCGCCCCACGAGCCCGGCGTCCTCCCCCGCTGGCTCCACGAGCAGGGGGCGACGGTCATCCTGGCCGGCGGCATGGGCGGCCGCGCCCAGGCGCTCTTCGCCCAGAACGGCATCGAGGTCCGTGTCGGCGCCCCGGCCCTGACGCCGGAGGACCTTGCCGCCGCCTACCTGGCCGGAACGCTTCCGTCCGGCCCCAACGCATGCGACCATTGACCCCATCACCCAACCCGGAGGGCCCCCCGAATGAACAGGATCCGTCGACGTGAGTTCCTCGAGACGCTGGCCGCTGCCGCGGGTGCAGGCGCCTGTGCCTGCGGCGCGGGCGGATGCGCCACGTTCACCAAGACCGGACGCACGCCCGCGATCGCGCCGGAGGCCTGGACCCTCGCCGACCGCACCCTGACGATCCGCCTCGACAAGGTGCCGCAACTGGCGGCGGTCGGAGGCTCGGTCAAGGTGATCGACCCCCGCCTCCCCCAGCCGATCATCATCGGCCGGGCCGGGCCGACCGACTACCTCGCGGTCTCGCTCCTCTGCACGCATCGCGGCGTCGAGGTCGAGTACCGCCCCAAGGACCGCCAGTTCCGTTGCGCAAGCCTCGGCCACTCCAGGTTCGGTCCCGACGGCGAGCGCAAGAGCGGCCCGGCGCGACGCCCGCTCCAGCGATTCGAAACGAAGCTGACCCCCGACGGTCAGGGCGGCAGCTTGGTCATTGTCCTCTGATACAGAGGCGAGAAATGGGGACCGCTATCAGCCAGCGCCGGCCGGCGGGTGCCGTGACCGGCGAACGTCCGAGACCGGAAGTCCCGACCCGAAAGGAACCGACCATGAATGAGACCGCACCCGTCCGACTGCCGCTGATCGGCGAGAAGGCGCCCTCGTTCGTCGCGAAGACGACGCAGGGCGAGATCGACTTTCCCACGTGCCATGAAGGCAAGTGGGTCGTCTTCTTCTCGCACCCGGCGGACTTCACGCCGGTCTGCACGACCGAGTTCATGACCTTCGCGTCGATGCAGAAGGACTTCGAGAAGCGCAACTGCCTGCTCCTCGGCCTCTCGATCGACAGCATCTACGCGCACATCGCGTGGCTGCGCACGATCAAGGAGAAGATCGAGTACAAGGGCATGAAGGACATCGAGGTCACGTTCCCGGTCATCGAGGACCTGAAGATGGACGTCGCCCGGGCCTTCGGCATGCTCCAGCCCGGCGCCAGCTCGACGCAGGCCGTGCGCGCCGTGTTCATCATCGATCCTAAGGGCATCATCCGCGCCATCCTGTATTACCCGCTCTCCAACGGGCGGAACATGGACGAGGTCATGCGCCTCCTCGTCGCGATGCAGACCTCCGACAAGCACGGCATCGCCACGCCCGCCAACTGGAGGCCGGGCGACGACGTCATCGTGCCGCCGCCGGGCTCCTGCGGCACCGCGAAGGACCGCGTCACGAAGCCCGACCCGGACGTGAAGTGCCTCGACTGGTTCATGTGCCTGAAGAAGTGCCCGAAGGTCTGATCCCGTCCCGATCCCTGTACCGGGCGCGCCGGACGTCCCACCCGTCCCGCGCCCGGTCTTCATCTGGCTCGCGCCCGGACGGCTCGACGAGCCGCACGGAATCGAAATCGAAAGCGTCGCCCTCGAGCAGGCCGCATCGTCCGCCCGGCGGCGGCAGCGGACGGTCCAAGCCTTGGACACCCCGTTCCCCGGTCTTCCAAGGCTTGGAAACCCGGCTGAACGGCGACCCACGGTCAGGGTGACGCGGCCGGAGTGTCCAGATCCACCGCGAGCGCCTCGTACTCGCCGAGTGCCCCCAGGTCCACGGTCAACCAGCGGCCGTCGACTCGCGGCTCGATCGCCGCCCCGGCCCAGAGCCGTCGGACGCCGGTCACCCGACGACCGTCGGGAACCGCAAGGCGCACCCGCACGTTCCCGATCTCCCGCCACGCATCGGTGGCGAGCTTCGTGTCGCGCTCGTGATTGACGAGGTGCACGACGAGGCGGTCGGGCTGGCGGAAGAGCGTGACCGCGACGATGCCATCTGCCTTGACCTCGACCGGCACCTCCCCGCCCGCGGCCCAGCGGACCGCGTCGGCGAAGAGCGTCTCCACCGCCGCATCGGGCTGCAGGCATTGCATCGCGTCGAGCCGGCCGGACAGGTAGACGCAGCGTCCCCGCCCGAACTCGTTCAGGACCACCGCGGGGCACGGCTCGTTCGTGCCCGCCGCCGCGAAGACCGCCGCGGACCGGCCCGTCGTCGGCCGCACGTCCGCCAGCGGCTCGTTGTGCAGCGTTGCGCACGGCGTGACCCTCAGCGCCGCCGCCGCCCCGGCGACCGGCGACAGCGCGCGGGGCGCTGCCGGCAAGGTCCCGACGTGGCGCGCCCCGAAGACGTCCGCCAGCGCGAAGTCGGCGCGGCGGCGGCCGCGTTCGTCGCAGAGCGACGTCTCGTGCGTGGCGATCAGCCCGCCGCCCTCGCGCACGAATCGGCGGACCGCGCCGGCCTGGGCCTCGGAGAGGTTCGACTCGTTGGCCAGCACGAGGACCCGGAACCCGTCGAGGTTCTCGTGGAAGCGCGGCCGATGAAGGGTGACCACGGGAAGCGCCGAGCGCATGAGCGCCGAATAGGCTCCCACGTACGGCGCCAGGAAGCGGTCCGTCCCATACTTCACGCCCGGGGCCGCAGGGGTCGCGTCCCGGGTCGCGTCGGACCGGATGTCCCGCGCCAGCGCGAGGAATCGCACGGGCGCCGTCGTTGCGAAGTCCAGGCAGGCGGCGTTGCGCGCCATGTACTCGAACACCGGCCGCATGCCCGGCGTGCTCCAGAAGTTCGGGAAGGCGCCGGCCGCGAGACCTTGGAAGGCCTTGTAGCGCGCCTCGGCGGCGGTGAGGCAGTCGTGGGGGTAGACGTTGAAGAGCACGGGCACGGGGAAGACGTTGGAGAACCCCGCGAGCTCGCCTGCCCGCCACGAGGTGTGGACCCAGGGACGCGGGCTGTAGACCTCGGTGAGCGTCGCATCGTAGAAGGCCATGGTGTCGGGCTTCGGGTGCGAGTGGTAGGCGGTGATCGCATCCGGATGGCAGCCCTTCACGGTCTCGGTGAACAGGCGTGTGACCTCGGTGAGCGAACGGTAGAGCAACTCCGTGTGACGCCGCGCCTCGGGACGGTTCTCGACGTCGCCGACCGGCTGGGGATCCCCGCCGAACTCTCCCCAGACGGCCCACCCGCCCGCGGTCGCGGGGAGCCGGTCGACGGGCATGTCCCCGCCAAAGTGGCGGCGCCACGCGGCGCGGCAGTGTTCGCAGTAGCACACGTGCGGTGTGAGGCCGTCGACATAGAGGCCGTCCGGCCGGTACCGCGTGAAGATCTCGGCGAGCACGTCGCGGAGAAACGCCCGGTAGGCCGGATGGTTGATGCAGGCGTAACGCGCGCTCGGGAACTGGCGTCCGTAGGCAGGGGCGGCGGTCACGGTGCCTCCGGCATCGCGCAGCGTCACCGTCTCGAAAAGCGGATGTCCCGGCCACAGGCAATTCGGATTGATGTAGGCCACGATCCGGATGCCGCACCGGCGGGCCTCGTCCACCGCCTCGCGCAGGTAGTCCAGCCCCCCCAACCCCGGCGCGCGCGGCGCGACACGGCTCGGGTAGTAGACCTCGCCGCCCCACAGGATGCTCAGGCGGACCGCCGAGGCGCCGTTGGCCGCCGCGTGGCGGACCAGCGCCGCGATGTCGCCCGGGTGCCGTCCGACCAGTTCCTCGCGCCACGAGTCCTTCGTGTACCAGCGCGGACACCGCATCCAGTCCGGCAGCGCGTGGCCGCCGGCGACCGCCGGCAATCTCGCGGATCTCGGGACGCCGGCCCGCGTGGGGAACGCCTTCGCGCCCAGGGCCGCGCGCGCAGCATCGTCCGTCGGAACATACGCGGGATCGTCGGTCAGACACAGGACATCGATCCCCGGGCTGAACAGCGGCTCGGCCTGCTGCCAGCGCAGCGGGCGGAACGTCGTGGCAAACGCATGGTCGACATGGACGCGCAGCGTCCGGCGCCCCGCCTCCAGGTCCAGTGTCGCGACGGCGCCGACCGGCGGCGTGTTCGAGCCCGACACCGATCCGCTCCAGTGCCACGCTCGCCCTGTCGCTCCGCCGCAGCCCACCCGCACGGCCGTCGCTCCGGTGCCGGGGGAGTCCGCGGTGACGATGAAGGACTCCGGCAGCCCGCTGGGGCCGCGCAACCGGGCCCAAACCCGGTACGAACCTCCGCGCGGGACATCGACATCGAACTCCGCCCAGCTGTTCGTGCCCGACTGCCCCTCGTGCACCGCGATCACGGGCACCAGGCAGTCCCCGAGACAGCCCTCGCCCGCCATGCCGACGTCGGAGGCCCGGATCATCAGCGGGGACGACCGAACGCAGTCGGAGGCCCGGATCCAGACCGGCTCCGACGACGCGGCCGCGGACGGCGGGGAGGCCGCAAGCACCGCCGCGGACGCCAGGCCCACCGCGCATCGGGCCGCGCGGTTCATTCTCTCACCGGCTTCTCCGCCAGGACCTGCCGCGCGTAGGTCGCGTAGAAACCGCGCGGGTCGGCCGCGTAGGCCTTCAGCACGGCGGCGCCTCGGCCGTCCTTGTCGCCGCAGCGGACGAGCGCCGCGGCGAGGTTGAGCTCGCGGAGGGTGTCGCTCTTCTCCGACTGGCTGTAGCCGCTGCGACTCGAGTAGCCGGGGACCGGCGGGATCTCCGGGCCATAGGCGATCGCGTGACCCGTGACGCCGGGCAGCGCAAGCAGGCCGGCCAGCATCTCCGCGAGGCCCGGGTCCGCCAGGGCCATCGAGGCCATCCAGAGAGCGCGGAATCGCGAGGCCGCCGGGGCCTTGCCGGTTTCGACCAGAGCGAGACCCCTCCCCGCGATCGCGGGCACCGCCTTGCGCGAGCCGGCGCGCGCGAGGGCAAGGATATAGCTCTCCATGCGATTGAGCCCGGAGCCCATCGCCTCGGGCCACGGATCCGCCCAGTCGTGTGCCTTGACCCATTCGATCAACTCGTCCTCGCCGGTGCGATCGCCCAGCATCGCGAGGAGATGGGCGTAGATCAGGCTGACCTCCGGGCTCCGCCCGCTGCTGTGGGTCGACAGCTCGCGGTACTTGTCGGCCAGGAGGGGCCGCGCGCGGTCCGGGGCCGCGAAGAGGAAGGCGACGCTGCCGTAGCCGAACATGGCGTCGTGCGTCGCGAGCCGGAGCATCGTGTCGGACACCGGGTGCGAGTCATCCTCCTCGAGGACCCCGGACGGGACGATCCCCTTCTCCACCAGGTGGCGCTGCAGGTCCTTCACCGGGATCGCCCGCAGTTCGCAGCCGCTCTTCAGGGCGAGCCGCACGGCGTACGCCGCGGCGTAGCCCTGATTCTGCAGGTCGGCCTGCATGCGCAGGATCGCCATCGCATCACGCGAGGCGCTCATGCCGAGGCCGACCACGAGGAGACCGTCCGTCGTCTTCGGCAGCAGTGCGCGGTACGGCGCATTCGCGTCGAGGGTCACGTGGTTGGCCGTCCGGATGTTCTTCGTGTGGAAGAAATCGCCGCTGGGATTGCCGTGCAGGTCGAAGCGGCTGCGGTGCTGGACGACCGTGTCCGGCCACGTGCGGCCGGTGAGGTAATCGAGTGCGGTCATGCGGACGACGCCCACCATCCGCCGCCGCTCGCGCGAATTGACAATCGGCGAAAGATCCCAGCCTCCCTCCGTCATGCCCCGGGCGCGCAGCGCGAAGAAGCACAGGTCGGACGCGTCGGTGTCGTCGACCATCGCATAGTCGTTGTTGTGCGAGGAACTGCCGAGACGGACGACGGCCTGGCCGACCCCCTGCCCGATCAGTTCGCCCGGCTCGTAGAACTCGGTCGGCTCGCCGGCGGCGGCCGCGATGTCCGCGTTACCGGAGGCGTCGATGACCGCCTGCGCGAGGACGACGCCCCGACGGCCGTCGGGAGTGACGACGACAATACCGCGCAGCTTCGTCCCCTCGAGCACCGCCCCGACCGCCATGCTGCCGAACCAGATCTCCCCGCCGCCGCGGCGGACCGCGGCACGATACCACTCGGCCTTGGCCTGCGCCTTGACGCGGCCGGTCGCGGCCACGCCCTCGTCGATCTCCTTCGTGAAGCCGCGCACATTCCCGTAGTAGTAGCCGCAGATGAGGCCGGCGGTCTGGACGCCGCCCAGTTCGAAGATCTGCTCGATCAGGATCGTCCGGAGGCCGTTCTGCACCGCGCCGATCGCCGCCGGCGCGCCGGTGGTCCCGCCCCCGACGACCACAACGTCGGTCTCCGCCAGCACCGGCAGCGCGTGGGCGCCGCAGGCGACCTCGCCGGACGCGGCCACGAAGGGATGCGTCATCGCGCCGCGCACCTCGCGGATGTCCGCGGGCGTCGCGGCCGCGTGGGCGGCGGCTCGCAGGCGCACCCCCTCGGCGGCCCCGCGCCGCTTCGCGTCCACGGCGGCCTGGCGACCGACGCGCGCCCCGAGCAGGATGGCGTTGGCGGGACGGACGATCTCCGCCGCCGCCGCGCGCGGCACGTCCGCCATCGCGCCCAGCACGTAGATCCCGTCGATGCCCGCCGGACGCAGCGCGCCGAGGTCGATCCTCTCCGCGCCCGGCCATTCGCCCTGAACCGGCGCGGCGGACTTCATACGGTCCGACGGAATGAAGTGCAGGAGGTCCGCACCGTCGAGTTGCTTCCCGACGAACGTCCGGTCACGCGCCACCTGTGCGGCCTCGGCGAACGCGCGCGCCGAGCCGTCGGGCATGGCGACCTCGAACGAGCATTCGTACATCCGGGGCGTGAGGGACTCCGGGTTCTTGAGCTGGACGAGGTCCTTGGCCGGGCTCCAGCCGTCGTGCCGGACGGCGCGCACGCCCTCCGGCTCCTCGCCCGCGATCACGACGCGGGAGAACGTGCAGGTTCCGGACGCGAACGGCGTGAAGAGCGCGCCCGCGCACCGCGCGATGTGGCCGCGGTCGGTCGCGTCGATCACGACCTTCGCACGCACGGCCTGGCTGCCGCTGCGGTCGGAGATCACCACGCCCGCGGGGCGGCCCTGCGAGTCCTCCAGCACGTCCCGGGCGTAGGCGCCGGTCAGGAACCGAACGCCGGCCTTCAGCAGGGCGGCATCGAGCGCCTTCTTGGCCTGCAGCGGAGTCGTGTAGACGCGCGCCTCGGCCTTTGCGGCATCCGCCGGGAAGACACGACGCATCAGGTCCGACGAGGCCGCCTCGTCCGGTTCCGCCCACAGGCGCAGCGTGCCCGCGACGTCGTCGCCCAGCGCGAGGCCCGCGGTGACGAGGAACACCGTCGCGCCCTCGCGCGCCGCCGCCTCGGCCGCCGCCACCGCCCCGCACGATCCGCCCACGACGACGACATCGACGTCCTGGATCAGCGGGAGGGTCCGCGCCGGCTCCATGCACTCCCCGCCCCGCGCCGCCGCGATCGCCGCCGACACGCAAGCGGCCGCCGCCATCCACAGGCCCGTCGATTTCATGGTCGCTCCCGGATCCCCTGCGCGTCCGCCGTCGGCGTCCGTGCCGCGACCCGCGCAGGATGGGGAGAGTATCCGATTTGCGCGCGGCCGTCAGCGCGACGGTCCCGGGGATCAGAACCGCGCCGGCACGAAGGGAAGAGCGTGCGCCTCGGCGACGGCGCGGTGGGTGACGGCGCCGGCGTGCGTGTTGAGCCCGTGCCTCAGGTCTGGAAGCTGCCGCATGGCCGCGTCGAGACCCAGGTCGGCGAGCTTGAGAGCGTACGGCGTCGTGGCGTTCGTCAGCGCCTGCGTCGCGGTCCGGGCGTAGGCCCCCGGCATGTTCGCGACGCAGTAATGGATCGTCTCCTCCTCGACGTACACGGGGTTCTCGTGGGTCGTCGGGCGCGACGTGTCCGCGCAGCCGCCCTGGTCGATGGCGATGTCGACGAACACGGTCCCGGGCTTCATGACCCGGAGCATCTCGCGGCGGATCAGCTTCGGGGCCCGGGCACCGGGCACCAGCACGGCCCCGATGAGCAGGTCAACCTGCGGCAGCATCTCGAGGAGGTTCTGCTCGCTGGAATAGAGCGTGTGTGCCTCGCCGTGAAGGCTGATGTCGAGGAAGCGCATCTTCTCGAGGTCGACCTCGAGGATCGTGACCTCGGCCCCCATGCCCGCCGCGACACGCCCCGCGTTCACGCCCGCGGTGCCGCCCCCGATGATCAGGGCCTTGCCGGGGAGCACGCCCGGCACCCCGCCGAGCAGCACGCCCTCGCCGCCGTGGGCCTTGCTCAGGTAGAAGGCCCCCACAAGCGCGCTCATGCGGCCGGCGATCTCGCTCATCGGCTCGAGCAGCGGCAGGCGGCGCCCGACCTGCACGGTCTCGTAGGCCACGCCGGTGGTGCGGGTGCGCACCAGTTCCTCCGTGAGGCGACGGTCCGCGGCCAGGTGGAGATAGGTGAAGAGCACGAGCCCGGGGCGCAGGAACGCGTACTCGGCGGGAAGCGGCTCCTTGACCTTGAGAACCAGGTCCGCCGCCCACGCATCGGCGGCGGCGGGAACGATGGACGCGCCCGCCCGCGCGTACTGGGCGTCGGCAAATCCGCTGCCGACGCCCGCGCCCTGTTCGATCCGCACCTCGTGGCCGGCCTGCACGAGCATCCGCGCGCTGGCCGGCGTCGCCGCAACGCGGTGTTCCCTGACCTTGGTCTCCCGTGGAACTCCGATTCGCATCGTCGCTCCTCCGGACGGCTCGGGGGCGGAGGGTGCCGCGCCCCGCCATCGCCGCCTGTGGATCCTCGAACCCTTGGGATTCCGGACTACTTCGCCGCCTCGCGCGCCTTCTTCTTCGCGGCCTCCGGGACATCCAGCGCGTCGAGTTTCCCGGCGATCTGCCTCGCCATCTTGCGGTCCGTCGCGCGGTACGCCTCCGCCAGCGCCGCCAGCGCGAAGGCGGCCTCCGTTTTCATCGCCGGATCGGCCAGCAGGGGCTCGAGCGCGGCGAGGGCGCGGGGATTGGCGATCGAACCGAGCGCGGGAAGCAGGAGCTTTCTCTCCTCGTTCCGCGGGGCGAGCTTCATCGCGTCCAGCGCGGCCGTGACGCGCTGGTCCGCCGTGGCCCCGGTCCCTTCCGTGATCAGCCGCGCGATGCCGCGGATCGCCAGGATCTTCTCGGTCGGGGCCGAGCCGGCCGCCGAGGCGAGCGTCTGCAGGGGCCGGACCGCCTCGAATTCCACCCAGCTCGAGAGGGCGCGGATCGCCGCCGTGCGCAGTGCGGCCTCGGGCGATTCGGCGAACTTCGCGGTCATGTCGAGCGCCGCAAGCCCTCCGACAACCGCCACCGATTCGAGCAGGGCCGCACGCCCCCGGGTGTCCGCGGCCTGGACCGCCGCCATGAGGGTTTGCGAGACGGCCTTTCGGTCGCGGGCGCGGGCCGCCATGGCCTTGAGCGCCGCCTGCGCGTCGGCCTTGCCCTGCGCGGCGAGACTCGCGACCGCCGCGATCTCCGCGTCCCCTCCGGCCTGGCGGAGGGCGGTGAACGCGGCCCGTGCGACGCCGACGTCCGGGCAGGAGGCCGCGGCGACCAGCGTTGCCATCGCCCCGGGCTCCCGCCGGGCGGCCAGCGCGGCGATGGCGACAGCCCGCAGCTTCGGATCCCCCTCGCCCGCCGCCTTCTGCAGGGCCGCCGGGACGCCATCCCCTTTCAGTTCCGCCAGGGCCTGTTCGGCCGCGGCGCGCGCGGACCCGTCGGCTGCCGCCGTGTCCATGAGGATCGGAAGCACATCGGCGCCCCCCATGCGGCTGAGCAGCCGGACCGCGGCGGACGCCACGGCCGGATCGGCGTCGGCCACGGCCTCCCCGGCGCAGGCCCGCCCGCCGGCCTCCATGAGGTCCAGGGCCAGGGCCCGGCCGGAGGCCGGCATCTTCGACCATGAGGCCAGAAGCGCGGACGTCAGCGCGGGACCGACATGGGCCCGGCCCGCCCGGGCGGCCGCGCTGCGGACCCGAGCGTCCGACTCCACCAAGCCCGCGGCGACCCATCGGGGCGCCTGGGCGGCATCGCTGCGGATCATGGCGGCGACCGCGCCCGCGCGGACCGCCGGCGGATTGCCCTGTGGGATCAGCCGCGTGAGGATCGCACGCCCTCCGTCCTTCTGCTGCTCGGCGGCGGCAAGCAGGGCCGAACCGAGCGCGACCGACTTGCCGTCATACGCCTTCGTAAGGGCCTCGACCGCCGCGGAGTCGGCGATGCGTCCGAGCGCCTCGGCGGCCACGCCGCCTACGGCCGGGTCGCCCAGGAGCCCCGCGATGGACGCCACGGCGGCCGCATCCCGACGCCGGCCGAGCGAGTGGACCAGCCCCATCCGCCACGCGGAGTCGCCGGCCGCCTGGAGGGCGTTCCGCAAGGCCGCACCGGCCGGCACGGCCGGGTTGAGTTCCAGGGCGCGGCGGGCCGTCTCCCGTATCTCGGCGTCCGGGTCGCCCAGCAGCCTCGTCAGCGCCGGCACCGCGCCGGCGCCGCCCAGGAACTCGAACTGGCGGATCAGCCACACGCGGGCCGGCTGGGCGACCTTGGGGTCCAGCGCGCGGACCGTCAGCGCCTGCTCGAGTTCGAACCGCGCCTCCTCGGCGCCCGGCTTCGACGCCTCCGCCGCCAGGGCCTGGAGTTTCATCCTGGGCTCGTAGCGCTGCTCCGCGTCGGCGGCCGCCAGCCCCGGGATCAACTCGTCGACCTGTGCCTGCACCGCGGCGTCCGCCGCGCTTCCGACGACCGCCAGACCCGAAATCACCAGCATCCAGAATGGCTTCATGAAGACCTGATCCCCGTTTCCATCGTTCGTTCCAGGACCGCGCCGTCCATCAGAGCATCACGTAGGGAGCCCGCCGCGGGCGGTCGAGCCAGCGGGAGGCCGCCGGGTCGTCGACGATCTCCTCCTTCGCCGGATCCCATTTCAGCGGACGTCCCAGCCGCTCGGCGATCCCCGAAAGGCAGCAGATGCTCGCCGTGCGATGCCCGATCTCGGCCGTGCAGATCGGATCGCGGCGGGTGCGGATGCACTCGATCCAGTTCTCCTCGTGATTCCGCGACTCGTACAGGCGGACGTCGTTCGGCCCGAGAGGCCGGTCCTTCAGATCCACGGGCACGGTGTCCAGCTTGTCCCCGCGGCTGACGCACACCTCGCCCTCGGTGCCGATGAACTGGATCATCTGGTTGTCGCGCGTGGGATGGTCGCGAAGGACCTTCGTGCCGTCGGCGTAGATGTGGGTCTGGTGCTCGGCGCCGTCAAACCCCTTGGGAATGAACTGCACGGGGCCCGAATCGTCCTTGCCCAGCGCCCACTGGATGATGTCGAAATGATGCGCGCCCCAGTCGCCGTTCTTCCGCGAGCCGTACTCCCAGAACCTCCGCCATCCGCCGCCGTAGTTCCCCTTCACCCGCTCCTCGTTGTACGGGAACCAGGGTGTCGGACCGAGCCAGCGGTCGTAGTCGAACCCCTCGGGCAGCGGCTGCTCCGGCAGGGACGCGGGCGGCGGGAACTCGCCGAGGCGGGCGTAGATCTTGTGCACCTTGCCGATCCAGCCGTTGCGCACGATCTCGCAGGCGCGGCGGAAGGCCCGCTCCGAGCGCTGCTGGGAGCCGACCTGGACGATCGCGCCGTGCGACCGGGCGAGGTCGCTGAGGACGCGCCCCTCCCGCAGGGTCAGCGTCATCGGCTTCTGAACGTAGACATCCTTGCCCGCGCGGATTGCGGCGCACGCGATCGGCGCGTGCCAGTGGTCGGGGGTGCAGATCAGGACCGCATCGATGTCCGCACGCTCCACCACGCGTTCGAACTCGTTGACCGCGTCGCATCCCTTGTACGTGCCCGAAGCCCTGGCCTGCGCGTAGGCCGACTCGACCGACTCGCGGGCCTTGTCGCGGCGCCCGCGGTCCACATCGCAGACCGCCAGGACCTGGACGTCGGGACGGCCGCACATGCCGCGGAGATGCCCCCCCATCATCAGGCCCATGCCGATCAGCCCCATGTGGATCCGGTTCGACGGCGCCGTCTGCCCGAAGACCGTCGCCGGGACGATCGCGGGAAACGCCGGAAGCGCCCCGGCGGCGGCCGCGGACCTGAGAAATGACCTACGCGTCCAGGAATGAGACTTCATGCTGCGCTCCGCCTGCGCCGGGCTGCCCGGCGCGCTGGGTTCGACCGGCCTTCGCGTGTCACGGGCTACTTCGGGATCCGGTTGGGGAAGTGCTTCCGCTTCACGACCTCCGGGGTCATGATCTCCTTCGTGTCCCGCGCATGGCACCGCTCGACATGCCCGTCGCAGAAGGCCACGTTGCAGAACCCGTCGCCCATGTTGCCGTTCGGCGGCTCGTGGAACGTGCCCATGCCGTCGACAAGCTCCCCCGAGTCGCTGGCGGGCACGGCGTAGCTTCCGACGCCGATGGCAAGGTTGTTGATGAAGTTGTTCTTGTTGTATTTCGTCTGGTACGGCGTCTCCTCGCCGAAGAGGCCGAGCCGGGAGGGGAACAGCACCTGACCGCGGCTGCCCTTGAAGACGTCGGTGTCCTTCCAACCGCCCGGCACGAAGTACTCGTTCATCACGTAGCTCGCGTAGGCGGTCAGGTGGGCCACGGCGGGGTTGAGCTGGTAGGCCTTCACGAACGCGTCGCAGAGGTAGACCCGGGGTTCCTGCGCCAGGTACTTCCACATCGTTCCGTTCGTCAGGTTCGGCGCGAAGGCCCAGTCGACCCAGTAGCCCCCCTCGCTGTAGTTGCTGGCCTTCACCCATGCGCGGGGATTGGGGAACTGCCCCTTGTTGTCCGACGCGTAGACCATCGCCGCGGCCGCGATGCCGGCCAGGTTCTGCTTGCAGCGCAGCATGACCGCCTTCTCGCGCACCGACGCGATGGCCGGCATCAGCATCGACACGAGGATGCCGATGATGGCCACCACGACCAGCAGTTCAATCAGGGTGAAGCCCCGGCCGCCCCGGGCGCGGACGACGCTAACGGACCTGCATTCTCGGATCATAAATCACCGCCTCGATCTTGCCGCACTGGGGACACGTGAACTTGCGGATACGGCCCGGCTCGCTGAGCACCTTGCCCTCCTTCACCTGGCGATCCGCCTCCTGCCATGGCATCGAGAACTTGTGCTTGCACGCGAGACAGATGTAGTCCGATGGCAGCGTGATATCGCTCCGCGCGATGATCGACGCCTTGGAATTCCGCTTCAGGATGAACGGAATGGCCGCGAACAGCCCGACGGCCAGCAGCACCATCAACAGGCTGCGGAGAGATACCTCGCCGCGCCGCCCACGCCCACGGTTCACCTCATTCATGAGTCCAGTATGCACCTTCTCCCGGGGCCGGGAAAGCAGGAAACCGCCGTCCGTCCCGGGCCCGGCGGCGCGAGGTCCGGCCGGCCCGGCGGCGACGGCGGGGGGCCGGGATTCACTCCGGGTACTTCCATGCGCCCCGGTACTCGCGGCGGAGGAGCTTGTTGGCGTCCGGATCGTGGAGGATCTGGTCCTTCGCGCCGTCCCACGCGATGCTCCGCCCGAGCTTCATCGAAAGCATGCCCAGCAGGCTCATGTTCGTCGACCGGTGGATTTCCTCGATGTCGCACACCGGCCGGCGCCCCTCGCGGATGGCGCCGAGGAAGTCCGCCCACAGCTCGCGGATGTTCTGGTGGTCGGGCAGGTTGAGCTGCGGCTCGCACCGCACCTCGGGCTTCTTCGAGTCCGAGGGATGGAAGACCCATCCCTTCTGCCAGCCGACGTGAAGCGTGCCCTCCGTTCCATAGAAGTGGCAACCGACGTTCTCGCCCTTCTCCGCGTTGTTCCCCGCGAACTGGCGGTGCTCCCACTGCACGGTCATGCCGTCGAACTCGTAGGTCGCCACCTGGTGGTCCGGCGCATCGGACGTCTGCTCCTCCTTCGTCAGCACGGGCGGACCCTTGATCGGACGCCCGCCGGTCGAGAAGACCTTGCGCGGCCACGCCTCGCCCGTGATCCACAGGATCTGGTCGAGCCAGTGGACGCCCCAGTCGCCAAGCGTCCCGTTGGCGTAGTCGAGGTACTGGCGGAATCCGCGCGGGTGGATCCCCCCGCCCCACGGATTGTCCGGATTGCCGTTGAACGGCCGCATCGGCGCGGGCCCGCACCAGAAGTCCCAGTCCACCTCCGCCGGCGGCTCGACGTTCCTCCGCGGCTTCTCCGGCCCGCCCCCGCCGTACAGCACGAACGCCCGCGCCATGCCGATCTTCCCGAGCCTGCCGGACCGGACGAACTCGCGCGCCGAGACGTTGTGCGGGGAAATCCGCCGGTGCGTCCCGACCTGCACCACCCGGTTCGCCGCCCGGGCCGCCTTCACCATCGCGACCCCCTCGCCGATCGTGTGGCCGATCGGCTTCTCGACGTAGACATGCGCGCCCGCCGCGACCGCCGCGATCGTCGGCAGCGCGTGCCAGTGGTCCGGCGTCCCGACGATCACGATTTCGGGGCTTTCCTTCGCCAGCAGGTCGCGGAAATCCGCGTAGGTCTTCGGCTCGTCGCCGCTGTCCTTCTTCACCTTCTCCAGCGTCGACGCCAGCGCCCGGCGGTCGACGTCGCACAGTCCGACGATCTTCGACGCCCCCGCCGCCATCGCCTCGCGGAGGATGTTGTTGCCCCACCAGCCGCACCCGATCAACGCGGTCCGGTACTTCTTCGCGGGCGACTCCGCGCCGACGACGCGGAGGGTGTGGAAGGAGGCAAGGGAAAGGGCCGCGGAACGAAGGAACTCGCGTCGATGCACGGTCATGGTCTGCCGGCAGTGAACCTGCCGCCCCCGGGGCTGCGCTTCATGCGCTCCCCATACCATGCCGCCGGGCGCGGCGGCAAGAAACGAAACCCGCCCCCGCCGGCCTCCGGACCTCGCCGGCCGGACGACACGGCGACGCAGTGGCCGCGAAGTACCGCCCGAGGTTTCCAAGGCTTGGAAACCGACCCGGCGCCGGCTTCCAACCCCCGGACGGATCCACTCCGGACCGGAGGATGACAACCGAATGGGGACAACCGAATAAGGACGCGGCGCGAACAGCGAATGCCGAACATCCAACACCGAATATCGAAGTCCAGCTTCTTTCAGGTCTCAGGTTTCATCCCGTTCTGTAGCCGCGACGGGTCGTCGCGGCCGGCCCTGCGCCCTCGTGCCACGGCCGCGAGCGGTCGCGGCTACAGCATCCACGCGGGCGGCCTGTCGCCCGTCGAGGTCCCTGCAGCCTCAGTTGACCCGCCGACGGCCCCGTCAGTACGACTTGGCGAAGACCACGCGGCCGCGGCTGGGGGCGCCGCAGACGACGCAGGCGCCGGGGCCGGACGACTCGCAGTCCGTCGGGATGCAGCGGATCGTCACGGACAATCCGTCGCGCACCTTCGTCTCGCAGTCCGCCGAGCCGCACCAGTGCGACATCGCGAAGCCCCCGTGGATCTCCGGCTTCTCACGGTTGGCGGGCGTGAAGAAGGCCGCGAACTCGTCGTACGAGTCGATCGTCTTCGTGTTCGCGTCGCGGAAGGCGCGCGCCTTCGCCAGCAGGCCGGACTGGATCTCCGCGAGCAGCGCGCCGATGCCGGCGACGAACTCCCCGCGCTTCTGGCCGTACTTCTCGCGCGGGCCGCGGTCGCGGCGGCCGACGAAGACGCTTTCGGCGGCCATGTCGCGCGGCCCCACCTCGACGCGCACCGGGATCCCCGTCTTGATCCAGCGCCAGCTCTTCTCACCGGCGTTGTCCTCGCGGGTGTCGAAGACGACCTCGACCGGGCGGCCGTCGTACGTCTGCGCGCGCAGTTCGGCGGCGAGGCTCTCGCAGTAGGCGAGGATCGCGGCGCGGTCGGCGTCAGCCCGGATGATCGGGAGGATCACCACGTGCGAGGGCGCGATCCGCGGCGGCATCACCATGCCGTCGTCGTCCGCGTGGGCCATCACGAGCCCGCCGATCAGGCGGGTCGAGACGCCCCACGACGTCGTCCACGCATGCTGCCGGCTCTGGTCGCGCGCGGTGAAGAGGATCTCGGAGGCCTTCGCGAAGTTCTGGCCCAGGAAGTGGCTCGTGCCGGCCTGGAGGGCCTTGCGGTCCTGCATCATCGCCTCGATGCAGAAGGTCGTGTCCGCGCCCGGGAACCGCTCGGCCGCCGTCTTCTCTCCGGTCAGCACCGGGATCGCGAGGTACTCCTCGGCGAACCGCCGGTAGATCTCGAGGATCTTGAGCGTCTCCGCCCACGCCTCGTCGCGCGTCTCGTGCGCGGTGTGCCCCTCCTGCCAGAGGAACTCCGCGGTGCGCAGGAAGAGGCGCGTGCGCAGTTCCCAGCGGACGACGTTCGCCCACTGGTTCACGAGGACCGGCAGGTCGCGGTAGCTCTCGACCCACTTGGCGAACATCGCACCGATGATCGTCTCGGAGGTCGGCCGGACCACCAGAGGCTCCTCCAGTTCGCCCGCGGGAACGAGCGCGCCGTCGGGCCCGGCCTCGAGGCGGTGATGCGTCACCACCGCGCACTCCTTCGCGAAGCCCTCGACGTGATCGGCCTCCTTCTGCAGGAAGCTCAGCGGGATGAAGAGCGGGAAGTAGGCGTTGACGTGGCCCGTCTCCTTGAACATCCGGTCGAGGTGCGTCCGGATGTTCTCCCACGTCGCGCAGCCCCACGGCTTGATGACCATGCACCCGCGCACCGGGCTGTTCTCGGCCAGTTCCGCGGCCTTGATGACCTCCTGGTACCACTCCGGGTAGTCCTGGGCGCGGGTCGGATTGATCGCGGTCTTGTCGGGCTTCGCCATGGTCGTCGTGCTCCTGGATCGGCCGCGCAGAATAGGTCCGGCCCCTCGGCGGGTCAAGCACCCCCCCGGCGGGAAGGAGCGGGCGTGCGGAGTCTCACCGCCGCGCGCGGACGCGGTAGAAGTCGGGCCCTGCGCCCGGGCTCGCGAGGTCCAGCGTGTTCGTGACAGGCGTGGGCGGGGGGTTCGTCGAGACCGGCCGCCACCCGGCGCCGCCGTCGGCGAGGTTCGTGGATGCCTCGACGATCTGCGTGGCCCCGGTCCCGCCCGTCCAGAGCAGGGTCACCGCCGCCGCGCCGCACCGGGTCCCGATCAGGCGGAGAAGGGACTGCGCGTCCATGGGATGCGTGTCCGCGGCATGTTCGTCCCCGTTCGGGACGCCATCCCCGTCGGGATCTCCGGCAGCGCCGTCCGCGCCCGAGGCCGAGGTCGGATCGATCCCCCCGTCGGCCTCCCACCCGTCCGACATGCCGTCCAGGTCCTGGTCCACGGCCCGGCTGGCGAACTCGAGCGCGCCGAGATCGGGGGCATTCGTGCCATCCGCATTCCCATCCAGCGGACGGGGAGTCCCCCGCAGGTCCTCGCCGACCCCGGACGGCAGGATGGAGACATCGATGCAGGGCGAGTCGGCGCGAAGACCGAAGTCCCCGCCCGGCGCGTTCGCGAAGAGCGGATCGTTGGTGACACCGCCGGTGCCCAGGTCCGGCGTGGTGCAGCACCGGATCCAGGTCCCCGCGGTGACCTGGTGGTTGCTGTTGGCCAGCGCCGAATTGTGGAACACGATGGAATCCTCGACCTGCGCCCCGGACGATACGATGCCCCCGCCGACCCACGTCAGCGACGTGTTGCAGGCGACGGTGCAGAAGCGGATCGCGGTCTGGCTCGTCGCGAGGATTCCGCCCCCCTCGTTCGTGCTGCAGTTTCCGCCGACGAGGCTGTTGACAACCGTAACCCGCCCGTTGCAGTTCAGTCCCCCCGCCGCGCCCGCGGCGTTCCCGATGAGCCGGCACCGCGAGATCGTCGCGCCGGTCTCGGCATGGATCCCTCCTCCGCCCCCGGCGGTCGAGTTGCTGCGGACCGTGCAGCCGTGGACGGAGGCCGCGCCGTACTGGGCCAGGAGAAGGACACCGCCCCCCAGTTCGCCGGCCGTGTTCTGCTCCACCATGACATGGGTGACGGCCAGCGGCGCGGCGACCCCGCCGCCGAACCGGCCGGCGGAGTTCCCGGCCACGCGGCCGCCTAGGAGGGTGCCGCCGACATGACACCGGACGCCGCCCCCATCCCGCGTCGCCGCGTTCGCGGTGATCGTATTGTTCGTCATCCGCCCGCCGGGCCAGGAGCCCGAGTAGCCGGGCGACGTCTCGGCATAGATCCCACCGCCATCGTTGGCTCGGTTGCCCGTGATCACGCAGTCGCCGATGGCGCCGGTGTCGACGAGACCGACGCCGCCGCCCTCGTTGGACGCGGTGTTTCCGACGACCGTGCACCGGGACAGCACCCCGGTGCCGGAGATGTAGACCCCGCCGCCCCGATTGGCGGACCGGTTGGAGACGATCGTGCAGCCGTACGCCTCGCCGCCGATCCGGAAGTAGAGCCCGCCCCCCCGTGCGCCCTGGTCCCCAAAGAGCGTGGTATCGGTCGTGAGGTTGTTGCTGATCACGCAGTCGATGACGCGCCCGCCCCCGTAGCACTGGACCCCGCCGCCCCGCCACTGCGTGGTGTTGACCGCCACCACGCAGTCCCCCAGCGTCACGTTCGGGCTGATCATCACGCCGCCGGCGTTGAGCCCGGCGGTGTTGCCGAGAATCCGACATCCCGTGACGAGGACCGGGTTCGGAACGTTCACCCCCGATCCGATCCCGCCCCCGTAGCCGGCGGAGCGGTTGTGCGTGATCGTGCAGTTGGAGACCACGCCCGGCCCGCCGTACCCCCTGAGGTAGATGGCGCCGCCTGTCGACCCGTCCAGCGCGACGTTGTTGCTCACGACGGTGTCACGCAGCGTCCCGCCGTCGATCATCGCGGCCGCGCCGCAGTTCGTCGCCACATTGCCCACGATCGAGCAACGTTCGACCAGTCCGCTGACCAGGAAGAGCCCCGCGCCGTTGAAGGCGTCGCTGTTGCGGTTGCCGGTCAGCACGCAGTCGCGCAGCGTCCCGCCGTACACGCCGACGGCGCCGTACTCGGCATTGGAGAACGTGAAGCCCTCGACGACGCAGTTGAAGTTGAGGGATACGGCCCAGCCCGAGAAGGGCGCGTTCGGGACGTTCACGATCGTCTTCGACGCCCCGCCGACGCTGCGCACGGACAGCGCGCCCCCTCCGGGAACGTAGACCGCAAGGAACCCGGAGACGAGATAGGTCCCGTTGCTGACCACCACCTCGTCGCCGGCGGCCGATGCGTTGATGGCCTCCTGGATCCCGGTCGCCGCCGTACCCCATGAAAGGTAGGGGGATACGGGATTCGTGCTCGTGATGTTGACGTAGTGGACGGCGGACTGCGCCGTCAGAACCCCGGCCAGCCAGAAGGCCGCCACGTCAACGCACGGCCTCCGGACACCGCTCCGCTGCGCATTCATGGCTGACTCCCCCGCCGGAGCCCCGGCGGAAGCGCCGCTCCGGCATGCACCCCCCGGGTCGTTCGCCCGCTGTGCTCAGGATGACGACCGGGGGCAAGGGAATCAAGCCGAATCGGCGGATGTCCGGTCCCGGACGGCGCGTCAGCTCATCCGCCGGATGAGCCACAGGCCGCCGGCCTCGGCGGCGACGACGGGGATCCAGACGAACAGGTCGGGGAAGAGGTCCGGCTGGGTGGCCATGGACTTGGCGACCATGATGAAGAGGTAGAAGCAGAAGATCACGAGCAGGCTGACGAGGACCCCGATCGACGATTCGCGCCGTTTCGAGCGCATGCCGAGCGGGATGCCGATCAGGGTCATGGCGAAGCAGGAGAACGCCATGGCCATCCGGCTGTTGATCTCGACCAGCGTCTTCATCCGCTCCTCGCGGATCGTCTCGGGCGGAAGTTCGATCCCCCTCACGGAGGTCGGTGGACTGCGGAAGCTCTCCATCAGTTCGGGCAGGGTCATGTCGCGCGGCCGCTTCGTGATCCGGGTCGACTTGAGCCGGGTCGACAGGTCGATGCGCTGCGGGTAGTACTCGGCGACCATGATCTGGGTCTTCGCCGGATTCGCCGGGTCCTTGCGGTCCGGCTGTTCCATCCGGACATCGTAGAGGTCGACGACCAGTTCCCGGCCATCCGCCGACACGCCGACGGTGCCGGACCGCGCCCGGATGCTGGACCGCATCGTGTTGTCGTCGTGCTGGTAGATCACGATCTCGGAGAGGTTGGTCCCCCGCTTCGCGCCGATGTAGACCATGAGGCCCGGGAACTCGCGGATCCACCGGCCCTGTTCGACGAGCAGGAGCGGATCCTCGCGCGAGAACTCGTTCACCATCGTGCGCTGCGCGAACCGGCTCTGGGGCGACATCCAGTTGGCGATGTACAGGGAGGCGAGGGAAATCGCGGCCGACGCGAGGACGACCGGCGCGACGATCTGCCACAGGCTCATGCCGCACGCCTTCATGGCCGAGATCTCGCCGTCCATCGACAGCCGGGTGAAGAGCAGCAGCGTCGCCGTCATGACGCTCATCGGAACGGCGTACTGCAGGATGAACGGGAAGCTCAGCGCGAAGTAGCGGAGCAGCGCCGGGGCCGAGACGCCTCGGGCGACCAGGTCGACCAGCTTGATCACCGAGCCGATCCCCATGACGAACGCGAACACCGCCACCGCCATGCCGAAGACCAGCAGGAACCCGCCGGCGACGTATCGGTTGAGGATGCTCACGGGTCGCGGCTCCGCGCCCTAGCCGCGGCGGCGCTGGGCCGCCTCCACCGTGTTGTGAAGGAGCATCGCGATCGTCATCGGCCCGACGCCGCCGGGCACGGGCGTGATCGCGGCGACCTTCGGCAGCAGCGCGTCGAAGTCGGCATCGCCGACCAGGCGGAAGCCGGACTTCTTCGACGCGTCGGCGACGCGGTTGACCCCGACATCGATCACGACGGCCCCCTCGCGGACCATCTCCGCCGTGAGCGTCGACGGACGGCCCGCCGCGGCGACCACGATGTCCGCCGCGAGCGTGTGCCGGGCCGTGTCCCGCGTGCGCGTGTGGCACATCGTCACGGTGGCGTTTCCGAGCTTGCTCTTCAGCGTCAGCAGGTTCGCCAGCGGCCGGCCGACGATGTTGCTCCGTCCGAGGATGCAGACGTGCGCCCCGTCGACGGGGATGCCCGACCGGTGGAGGATCTGCAGGACGCCGTGCGGCGTGCAGGGGAGAAAGGCGGGGAGTCCGAGCAGCATGCGGCCGACGTTGACGGGGTGGAAGCCGTCGACGTCCTTGTCCGGCCGGATCGTCTCGATGACCTCCTGCTCGATGGAGGTGTCCGGCAGCGGCAACTGGACGAGGATGCCGTCGATGCGGTTGTCCTCGTTGAAGCGGCGGACGACCGCGAGGATCTCGTCGCGCGAGGCCGTGGCGGGCAGGTGCGTCTCGATCGAGAGCAGGCCCGTGTCGGCGCAGGCCTTCTCCTTCGCCGACACGTAGGAACGGGAGGCCGGATTGTCGCCGACCAGCAGCACGCCGAGGCCCGGCTGGACGCCGCGGGCCGTCAGGGCCGCTACCGTTCCGCGCAGCTCCGAGCGCACCTGTTCCGCCAGGGCCTTCCCGTCGAGAATCCGTGCCGTCATGGGTGCTCCTCCTCCGCCTGCTGTTCCGTCGTCAACCTGCGCGCCAGCCCGAGCGCCCGCGCCGTCCCCGAATGCGCGTGGCACACCGCGAGCGCCAGCGCGTCCGACGCATCCGCGCAGGGCGGCTCCGCCAGCCCGAGCATCGCGGTCACCATCCGGGCCACCTGGTCCTTTTCCGCGCCGCCCCGCCCGGTGACGGCGCGCTTCACATCCCGGGGGGCGTATTCGTACACCGGAAGCCCCGCCTCCGAGCAGGCGATCAACACGGCGCCCCGGGCGGCGCCGAGCGCGATGGACGTCCGGACGTTGCGGCAGTAGAAGATGCCCTCGAGGGCGATCGCCGCCGGGCGGACCCGGCCGATGATATCCGCGACCCCCTGCCGCAGGTGGACCAGGCAGTCGGCCATGGACCGCGAGGCCGGGTTCGCGACAACCCCGTACTCCAGCGCGCGACACGCCCCGCCGGCGACCTCGACCGCGCCGAGGCCCGTCACGCGGAGGGCCGCGTCGATGCCGAGGATCCGGACGGGCTCGCGCGGCACGGGGCGCGGCCCCCTATTCCAGGTCCTTGAGGATCGCCTCGTCGACGTCCATGTTCGTGTAGACGTTTTGGACATCGTCGAGATCCTCGAGCGCCTCGACGAACCGCATGACCTCCTTCGCGGCATGCGGGTCGGACACGCTCACCCAGAGATCGGGAACGAGCGTGACCTCCGACTCCTCGGTCGGGATGCCGGCCTTCGCGAGGGCCTCGACGACCTTCGGGTAGGTCGGCGGATCGGTCGTGACAACGAACTGGCCTTCCTCGGGCTGCATGTCCTCGGCGCCCGCGTCGAGCGCCACCTCCATCAGCCGGTCCTCCGCGACCTTCGAGGCGTCGACGCGGATCACGCCCTTGCGCTTGAATCCGCGGCTGACGCTGCCCTGGGCGCCCAGGTTGACGTTGTTGCGCGTGAAGATGTGCCGGACCTCGGCGGCCGACCGGTTCTTGTTGTCGGTCAGCACCTGCACGATGACGCCGATGCCGCCCCCCGCGAACCCCTCGTAGACGATCTCCTCGAGCTGGACCCCGTCGTCGAGCTCGCCCGTGCCCTTCTTGATGGCGCGGTCGATGTTGTCGG
>CAYODK010000021.1:0-47307 GCA_964402695.1 uncultured Verrucomicrobiota bacterium | reverse complement strand
ACTTCCAACTTCCTTGGAGTTTGGAGTTTCCCCACTTCCGGAGCGATGCCCACGGGTCTCCATGCCAATGCCCGTTTTTCGGCCATTCGCAACCTTCCCGTGGCCGAGTGGCGAAAAACGGGCTAGGCGGCGGGAACTTCCGCCGCGTCGGCCACGGATGGCTCCGCGGTGGCGGGCTCGCTCTCCGGCGGACCGCCAAAAAGGCCGCGGTGCCGCAGACGCTCCTGCCACGCCGGCGGGACGTACCTCTCGAAGGCATCGACCCACCACGGGCGGCCGACGTAGATGTTCACCGCCTCGCCCGGGAAGAGATCGATCGGTTCGAGGAGCTCGACCGTCACGCGGCGGCCGCGGATCGGCTGGTTCTGGACGGGGCTCACGCGCGTCGGAAGCCAGGCCACGTCCGGACTGACGGTCCGGATTCGCGCCGGGGTGAGCTTGGCAAAACCCGACAGCCGGGCGGGCTCGACGAAAGCCTCCTGGCCCTCCACCACGGCATGGGAGATGTGTTCCCCGAGGAAGCCGGTCACATTCTTCTGGTCGCCCCGGATCAGCAGCGTGATCGCGGGGGCGCCCGCGGCGACGACGTCGCCGGGCTGGAACCACACGCGCGTCACCGTGCCGGTATGGCGGGCGCGCAGGATGTAGTTGTCGCGGCGGGCGCGCAGGAGGGACACGGTCTCCGCGATCTCCTCGAGCCCCGCCGGGGGCGGGTTCGTCGTTCCGCGGGCGCTCTCGGCGGCCGCGGCGAACCAGCGGCGCGCCGTATCGAGGCGCGACCGGGCCTCCGCCTGCTCCTTCTCGAGGGCGGCGATCTCGGCCGGATACAGTTCCACGCTCTTGGCCAGGGCCTCCTGCTCGGCGCGGAAGTAGGCCATGCGCGCGGCGTCCTCCACGCCCGCGGCCATCAGCTCCTCGAGCTTGCGCGACTCGGCCTTCAGCACGTCGAGACGGAGTGTTTCGGAAGCCAGCCGCATCCTGAGGTCGCGGAGCCGGTCGCCGATCCCGCTGATCACCGACGTGAACTGCCGCTCCGCCTGGAGCTGCTCCACGGCCATCTCCGCATCGGCGAGCGAGGCGTCGAAGCGGGCCAGGACATCCCCGGGAACCACGGCCTGTCCCGGCACGACGTGCACGGACACCAGGCGGGCGTCCTCGACCGGCGCCGCCTCCTCGCGAAGGGCCTCGATGACGCCCGGCATGCGGACCGTCCTCGCCCCGGCCAGGTAGAGCTGGAAGGCGGCCCAGACGGCCCCCACCCAGATCAGGAACGGCCACTTGTACTTGATGCGGCTCCACCAGACCCGGGGATGGCGAGGAAGGTGGCGGCGTTCGGCGGCGCTCATGTCAGATCTCCACCGTCGAGCGCTGCATGAGCAGGCTCACTTCGCTGATGCCCGCGACCTTGTGCAGTTCGTCGAGCAGGTCGGCGTGATACGTCGGGTCGGCCAGCCGGACCTGGTAGGAGTACTCGATCACGTCCCCCTGGACGGCCTCGCGCATGGCGATCAGGACGCTGGAATCGCAGAACTTGGAGAGGACGGCGTTGACGTCCTTGTCCGAGGTCGATCCCGGCGGAAGCATGTAGCGCAGCAGGCCCTCGTACTCGCGGCGGGAGGCGAACGGGGACCAGTGCAGGTACAGAGCGACGAGGCAGAAGAAGAGGGTGCCGATCACGGCGACGGAGAACACCGCGGCGCCGGTCGAGATGCCGACGGCGATCGCGGCGAACAGGAAGATGATGTCGCGCGGATCGCGGATCGGCGTGCGGAACCGGATGATCGCCAGCGTCCCGAGGATGCCCAGGCCGCGGGCCAGGTTGTTTCCGATGGCCATGATCATCGTGCACGACACGACGGCGCCGAGCACCAGCGTATGGACGAACGACCGCGAGTAGGCGAGCGTCTGGTAGGTCCGCCGGTACACGTAGGCGATGACCATCGAGAGCACGAAGCTGAGCAGCAGCGCCGTCATCACCTGTTCGAGGCCCAGCACGCGCGCCGGGCCGAACACTTCCATCAATTCATCCATGAAACCCCGTCCTCACCTTATCGATAGGTGCAGTTCTCCGAAGCGTCCGAGTACATCGCACCCGTGAACATGGAGTCAAGCCGGACCGCGGTGAAATACTTGCAGTACCCGACCCGCTGCAGGTTGAACCGCTCCGTCATGTCGACCATCCACATCGGGGCGTCGGCGAAGGTTTTCAGCTCGAGGATCGAGGCGGAGTACGGCCGCCCGAACGAGGTCGCCGAGTCCATCGCCCACCAGTTCCCGCCCTCCGGGAGCAGGTTCCAGTCGCGCGTGGGCCGGTAACAGAGCTTCGTGTCGAACGTCAGCCGGGCATAGCGGTCGTTCCGTCCGAGGTAGGCCTCGCGGTGGTAGCGGACAAGCACGATCGGCCGGGATCCGGTCTCCTGGGCCAGTCGCACGAAATTAAGGTAGTTCATCTCCTCCTGCTTCGTGCGGAACGGGACCCACCGGCCGGGGTTCGTGACGAGGTCGCCGCCCCAATACCCCGTGGGGACGGTGGCGCGGCTCTTGACGATGACGCCCCTGATCTTGCGCTTGATCTCGAGAAACACCGGGCACTTCCCGTCGAACCCGTAGGTCCGGATCCGCAGCTTGAAGCGGGCGAGCGCCTCGAACTCCTTCGCGGCGTAGAACGACATGCCGGGGGTGTCGAGCTGCAGGGTCGTGACCACGTACTCCGGGAGCGCCCCGCCGCCGCCATGGTCGTCGGGCTCGCAGAAGGGCTCGATGAACTCCCGGATGGCGGGGATCTGGGCCGGATGGATGAGGTACTTGGCCTCATGCCGCTCCAGCTCGATGGTCTGCTTGTTGGACGGTCGCAACCCGAACACGACACACACCCCGCCGTAATGGATGAAAGGGTCGTCAAATGATAGGACGCCTTCCTAACAATGCACGCACAATCCGATGCGAAACCCGGCGGCGTCAGGGGCGCGGGGAGGCGGTCGCGGGATGCCTCAGGCGCCGGAGCGCGCGGGCGATGGCGGCCTGGAGCGATGCGCCGGCCGGCTTGTCCAGCGTGACGTCCTGCGAGCACTCCCAGACGAACACCCCGCCGAGGCCGAGATTCCAGGCGTACTCCACCTGGCGCGTGATCGTGTCGACCCCGTTGAACCAGTAACCGGCCGCCTCCTCGTGTCCGGGCAGCGGGTGGTAGGCGTCGTAGATCTTCCGATAGGCCAGGGTGCGGGGGCGCTGCGGGGAGACCGCCCCCGCCTGGCGGCCGAAGAACCCGAGACCGATGAACAGCTTCGACCGGGGGATCCGGCGGACGTCGAGCCAGTAGCGCACGTGCCTGTCGAGGTAGGCCATCCGCGCGGTCCGCTGGTCCGCCGGCGGAAGATAGGCCATCAGGTGGATGCGGTCCGCGGCTCCGACCGCCGTTTCATCGACGTGCGGCCGGCCGTGCATCTCCGAACCGCCGACGCACAGGCTGACAGCGACGCCGGAAGGCCCCACCCGCTGCTTCACCTCCGCGACCAGCCGGCCGTAGTCCGCCTCCTCGCGCCGCGTCCGGGGATACTCCCAGTCGAAATCGACCAGCGCGAGGCTGTTCTCGGAACAGAAGCGAGCGAGCGCGGCGGCGAACGCGGTCCGGCGCGCGGGGTCGGCCGCCACCCGGGCCAGGACGCCCCCGTTCATCCAGCCCTCGCCCCCGACCGAGATGCCCAGCCGGATGCCGCGCGCCTGGAGGGTGTTCCGGATGTGCGCGAAATCGCGGGCCGTGAACTTGACCCATCCGTTCGACGGCGCGGGAGCCCAGGGCAGGGCAATCCCCCCGTCGGGGCTCGGGTCGACGACGCCGTGGAGGATCAGGCACTCGACGCCCTCGAGATGCAGCAGGTCGATCCAGTTCGGGCCGTAGGCGTCAAGATCCCGCATCTGGCGGACCGCGTAGTCCGGGAAGTAGCTGACGACGGAGAAGGGCCGGACGGCCGGCGGCACCGCGGGCGGCCCCGTCTCGATCGGCGGCGGAACCGTGCGGCACCCGACCAGGCCGGAGAGGAGAGCCACCATGCCGGCGCTCCATCGGAACGCCCTCATCCTCCCGGCCGCCCGCCCACGCGTTCCCGATTCCCCGCCCCCGCAGCTCCCGTGTTTCACCGTGCGGATCTTCCTTTCCCCGAGGAGCGGACCAGCCTGCGCAGGCATCGTCCGAAGGCCTCCGGGTCCAGCGGCAGGGAGGCCGGTCGTCCCTGCAGCGACGACATCAGCATGGCATTGGCCAGTTCGACCTGGCGGACGCCGTCGGCCAGCGGGGCCACGGGCGGGGTGCCGCACAGGACGGCCTCGACGAAGTTGCGGATCACGGATTCGTGCGGCGCCGCCGCGGGCGCGATCGTGGCGACCGTGTCGCGCGAGGCCGGGCGGCCGAACAGGTCGGCCCCCTTGCGGCAGTACTCGTCCGACGGCATGGCGTTCGTCGAGACGGTCAGCGTGGACCCTTCCAGGACGGCCCGGCCGCGCGTGCCGGCGATCTCCAGCCGGTTGGTGCCCGGCGCCTCGCCGGTGGAGGTGATGAACGTGCCGGTGCAGCCGCCGGGATACTCGAGAACGGCGGTGACCTCGTCCTCGACCTCGATCGCGTGCCGCCGGCCGAACCCACAGACGGCCTGGACGCGCTGCGGCGGTCCGAACAGCCAGCCCAACAGGTCCAGCTGGTGCGGACACTGGTTCACGAGCACGCCGCCGCCCTCGCCGGCCCACGTGCCGCGCCACGGGGCCGAGGCGTAGTAGGCGTCCGGCCGGAACCAGTCGGTCAGGATCCACGTCACGCGCTGCAGGGCGCCCAGCCGGCCCCGCAGCAGGAGGTCGCGCAGCCGCACGAAGCGCGGATCGGTGCGCATCTGGAACATGACGGCGGCCACCAGGCCGCGACGATGCGCGGCCGCGGCGGCGAGCCGCCGCGCGCCGTCGAGGTCGACCGCGACCGGCTTCTCGAGCAGAACGTGGAGCCCCGCATCCATCGCGTCCACGCCGATGGGGACATGATCGTAGTGCGGGGTGGCGACGAGGACCGCGTCGCACGTGCCGCTGCGCAGCAGTTCCCGGTGGTCGGTGAAGAACGCGCAGCCGCGCTCCGCGGCCAGGGCGGCCTTGGCCGGGTTGCGGGAGCACAGGGCGGCCAGGCGCGCCCGCGGGGTTCGCAGGACGCGGTCGGCGTGGGCGAGGCCGATGATGCCGACGCCGACGACGCCGATGCGGACGTCGCGTTTCCTTCGACGGGCCGGGCGGGTTCTCTTCATGCCCGGCACTGTAGCGGCGCCGGGAGAGGACTGTCCAGCGCCGGCCCGCGGCGGGGGGCGGCGACGTCCGCGGCGGCCGGGCCCATGCCCCCGCCTCCGCGCGTTCGCGCTCACTCCCGCTTCGTCGGCATGCGGGCCTTCGTCTCCGCGCGCCAGGCCTTGAGCAGCTCGTGCAGTTCGCGGACCTTCGCCGGGTTCGCGGCGGCCAGGTTGCGCTGCTCGCCGATGTCGTCGGCGAGGTTGAAGAGCTCGAGGGCGCCGTCCTCGTACCACTCGATCAGCTTCCAGTCGCCGAGGCGCACGGCGCCGCCGGGCGCGCCGCCCTGGTTGCCGTAGTGCGGGTAGTGCCAGTAGATCGCGCCGCGGTCGAGGGGGCCGCCCTTGAGAAGAGGAAGGAAACTCATGCCGTCGACCGGACCTGCGGGCTTGCGTCCGGCGAGGTCGAGGATCGTCGGGAGGAAGTCGACGCTCGACACGTACTGGGCGCACGCCGAGCCGGGTTTCACGACGCCGGGCCAGCGGACGATCATCGGCTCGCGGATCCCGCCCTCGTAGAGCCAGCCCTTGCCCGCGCGCAACGGAAGATTGCTCGTCGGATGGCCCTCGCTGGTGCTGAGGCCCCCGTTGTCGGACATGAAGAAGACGGCGGTGTTCGTCGCCAGGCCCAGCCGGTCGAGGGCGTCGAGCACGGTGCCGACCGCCTGGTCCATCGCCTCGACCATGCCCGCGTAGACCGCGTGCTCCTGAACCAGCCGCACCTCGCGCTCGCGTTCGCGGCCCCACTTCGCCTCGAGCCCGAGGCGGGCCTTCTTCTCCTTGTACTTCGCCACGAGATCCGGCCGCGCCATCAGCGGCGTGTGGACGGAGTAGAACGAAAGATAGGCGAGGAACGGCCCCTCGCGATGCGCCTCGATGAACTTCGCGGTCTCGCGCGCGAGCCGGTCGGGCAGGTGCTCGCCCTCGGGGCCGTCCTCGAGCCGCGGGTTGCCGTAGGGCGAGAAGTACTTCTTCCCGCCGTAGGGGCCGCCGCGGTCGCAGCCGCCCTTGTTGACGTCGAAGCCCTGGTTCTCGGGCCAGAAGCCCTCGGGACCGAGGTGCCACTTGCCGGCGAAGAACGTCGCGTAGCCCGCGGCCTTGAGCGATTCGGCGAGCGTCGTCTCCTCGAGAGGAAGCTGTTCCAGGTAGGAGGCGGGCAGGAGTTTGGTCGGCCGCTTCCACTTGTCCGGCTGCGCGGCGCCGAAGTAGTCGGTCGTCGCGAGCCGCGCCGGGTACTTGCCGGTCATCAGGCTCGCGCGCGTCGGACTGCAGACGGGGCAGGCCGCGTAGCCCGACGTGAACCGCATGCCCTCGCGGGCGAGGCGGTCGCAGCTCGGCGTTTCATAGAATGGGCTCCCAAAGCACCCGAGGTCCGTCCAACCGAGGTCGTCGACCAGGAAGAACACAATATTGGGCGCCGCGGCGGCCGACACCGCCCCAAGCGCCGCCATCCCCATCGCCACCCACGTCCATCGTTTCATGGCATCGTCTCCCGTGGGGCGGAGTTTAGAGGCAGTGGACAAAAACGTCCAACACCCAACATCCAACAGCCAACGGGCCCCACGGCCGCACCGCCATACCGCCCCACGGCCCCACGGCCTCACGGTGCCGCGTCGCGTCGCGGCGTGGCGCGGAGGGAGAACCGGCGGATCTCCATGTCCACGTCGAAGGTGCCGGGCACCTCCCAGCCCATGTTGAGGGCGGCGATGCGGAAGAGGGACTCGTCGGCCGATTCCTTGAGGAAGCCCCGGGCGCGGGCGGTGGACAGCCCTTCCCGAATGAGCGGCAGCAGTTCGCCATCGAAGGTCACCCAACCGTCGTCGTGCGTGCTGTCGCGCGTGAAATTCTCCGATGCGGCGGTGTAGATGAACTTCCCGGTGCCGCTGTCCGGCGCGGCGTAGGTGCGGTGGGTGCGGTGGCGGTTGTCGTAGACCGGGATGCCGAACCAGAGGTAGTCGCCGAAGCCCGGCGAGCCCTTCTCGCGGTTCTGGACGGAGAGGAAGATCTGGAACTGGGCGGCGTGGACGCGCGGGTCGTACCCCGCCTCGCGAACGAGGAGGGCGCGCACGCGCCGGGCCTCGACGTGGAGGCGCAGGGAGGCGAGGCCGCCCAGCCGCGGCAGCGCCGCGATGGGTTGCTCGACGAGCAGGTGCACCCACGGCTCGCCCTTTGCGCGCGGGCGGTCGCCGTACTCGGCGGACGCATGGACCGCGAGCGACAGGATTCCGTCCTCCCCGCCGAACGCGACCGCCCGTGCGGCATTGGCGAGACGAACCGCGCCGCCTTCCGCCCGGACGACCGCCGTCGAGGTGTCGAATGGATGCCGGCTCGACCACTGGGCCAGATGCCAGACGGGTGCGCCCCCGGCGGGGCCGGGGACAACGCCGCACTCGACCTTGCGTCCCGGTTCCGGGCGGAGGAGGACGAAGCCTTGACGGAACGACGGATCGCGCAGGAGTTCGGCGGTGGCCGGCACGACGGGGGCATCTGCCGCCGTCACGCGAAAGGTCATCAGGATTCCGATCAGGCACGCAAACCGCATGGTTCGGGATTCTGGGTCCCGCGCCCGGTGGAAGCAAGCCGGCCCCGGCGGGGCGGTTGTTCCAAAGTAAATCTTGCCATCGGTTCGGTTCGGTTTTACGGGATTGACGCCGGCTACCGGCATCGGTAGTCTGACCAGCTTGCAAACGAGGAATGGACGATCATGAAGCGTACGTACCAGCCCCATCGCAAAAAGCGGCAGCGGAAGCACGGGTTCCGCAAGCGCTCGGCGACGAAGAACGGGCGGAAGGTGCTGTCGCGCCGGCGGTCGGAAGGCCGCAAGCGCCTCAGCATCTGAGGACGCGCCCATGACCGGCGGCCCCGGGGCGGCGTCGAGCCGCGGGAACGCGGGTGGGCCGGACCACGGGCTGCCGCGGGCCCGGCGCCTGACCCGGTCCTCCGGTTTTCAGGAGGCCTACGGGCAGGGCCGGAAGTTTGTGGGGCGATACATGGTTCTTTTCCTGCGCAGCGGCCCGGATGCCGCCCTGCGGCTGGGCGTCGTTTCCAGCCGCAAGGTCGGAGGGGCCGTCGCGCGCAACCGCGCCCGGCGCAGGATCCGCGAGATCTTCCGTCACGAGCGCCCGGGGCTGTCGGGGGCCGACGACGTGGTTCTCATCGCCCGCTTCACCCGCCGCGAGCCGCCGATGGCGGATCTCCGCGCCGACTTCCTGGCCCTCGCCGCGCGGGCCGGGCTGAGGAGCGCGACGCCATGAGGCATGTCCTGGTCCTGCTCATCCGGCTCTACCAGTGGACGATCTCCCCCTGGCTCGGACCGGCCTGCCGGTTCTACCCCTCGTGCTCGTCCTACGGGATCGAGGCGATCCGCGTCCACGGCTGCCTGCGCGGCCTGGGAATGGCGGCCGCCCGCATCCTCCGCTGTCACCCGTGGAACCCGGGCGGGTACGACCCCGTGCCCGCCCGCCCCGGCATTTCCGAAAGCAGGGCCTCATGAACCGCAAAGATCTCCCCGTCCTCGCCGTCCTGATCGGCCTGATCCTGTTGTTGCCGATCATCGACCGCACCCTGATCGCGCCGCACTTCCGCAAGGCCGCGCCGCCCGCGCCGGCCCGGGCGACGACGAACGCACCGGCCGCCGCCGCGACCGGCGACGTCGCGCGCGCGGCCCCGGAACTGGCCGCCGCGCCGGCGCCCGTTCCGGCCCCGGCCGCCGCGGCCGCGGGCGACGAGCCGGCCTCGACCGCCGCGCCGGTCTTTGCGACGCTCACGAACGGCGCCGTCTCCCTGAGGTTCTCGAGCCACGGGGCATCGCTCGTCTCGGCCACGCTCAACGAGTACCCGCTCTCGCAGGTGGCGACCAGCGGGCCGGTGGTCCTCGACTTCGAAGCGGCCCCGGCGCTCGCCTACGAGGGCATCGGCGGCCTGGGCGACGCCCACGCGTTCGAGGTGCATCCCGGCGCGGACGGCCGGTCCGTCCGCTTCGAGCGCCGCAACGCACAGGGCCTGCAGATGATCCGCAGCGTGGAGCTGGCGGCGGCCGGCTACGCCGTTTCGATCCGTGACGAGTTCCGCAATGGCGGCGCGGCGCCGGCCCCGCTCGCGGCCACGTGGATCCGGCTGGGTGAGATGGGGAACCTGCCCGGGGAATCGCAGATGAGCGGCATCTCGTTGCTGGGCATCGATGCGCTGCCCGCCGGCGACAAGGTGGAGTTCTGGGGCACCAAGCTGGCCGGGCTCTTCAAGGAGGCCGGCGGCGGCGACCGCCCGCCGGCGACGATCGCCACCGATCTGCCGATGAAGGGGCAGGCGGCGGAATGGGCCGCGGTGAAGAACAAGTACTTCGTCCAGGTGCTCAAGCCCGACGAGCGCTTCGAGCGGATCGAGGCGCGCATGGCGCGCGTCGTCCGGCCGAACGAGGGGGCCAAGGCGCGGATCGACCTGTCCGGCGTCGCCGCCGCGGCCTTCTGTGCGCCCCGCACGGTCGAGCCGGGCGGTTCCGCGGCGCGCGTCTACGAGCTCTTCATCGGCCCCAAGAAGTATGACGCCCTCAAGCAGCTCGACGCGCGGCGCGTCGACGTGATGCAGTTCGGATGGGCGGGTTCCATCGGGAAGGCCCTGCTCGTCACCCTGAACGGGATCCACGGGGTGATCCCGAACTACGGCGTGGCGATCATGCTGCTGACGATCATCATCCGCATCCTCTTCTGGCCGCTCACGCACAAGAGCACCGAGAGCATGAAGCGGATGCAGGAGGTCGCCCCGCTGGTCAACGAGCTGCGCGCGAAGTTCAAGGACAACCCGCAGCGCCAGCAGCAGGCGATCATGCAGCTCTACAAGGAGAAGAAGATCAACCCGCTCAGCGGCTGTCTTCCGATCCTCGTGCAGCTCCCGGTCCTGATCGCGCTCTTCAACGTGCTGCGCGGCGCCATCGAGCTGCGTTTCGCTCCCTTCCTGTGGATCGCCGACCTCAGCGAGCCGGAGAACCTGCTCGCCGGCATGCTGCCCTTCGGCCTGGCGCTGAACCCCCTGCCGCTGGTCATGACCGCGATGCAGGTCTGGCAGACCAAGCTCACGCCGTCCGGCGGCGACCCGGCCCAGCAGAAGATGATGCTGTGGATGCCGGTCGTGATGCTGTATTTCTTCTACAGCTTCCCGGCGGGACTCGTGCTGTACTGGACGACCAACCAGGCGTTGATGATCGCGCAGATGCTGCGCCAGCGGATGCGCACCGCGGCACATGCGAAGGGAGCGACAAAGCCATGACCGGACCCATGACGACCGACGAAGCCGTTGCGAAGACGAAGGCCCTGCTCGAGGGACTCCTCCGGAGCATGGAGTTCGAGGCGACCGTCACCGCCCAGTCCCAGGGCGATGCGGGCATCCTTCTCTCCGTCGACTCGCCGGATGCCCCCACCTTGGTCGGCGACGAGGGGCAGCTGCTCGAGGCCATCCAGTACGCCATGAACCGCATGCTCCGCCGCACACTGGGCGAGGAGTGGTTCTGCGTCCTCGACATCGGCGGGTACCGTGAGCGCCGCCGCGACGTCATGGCGAAGGAGGCCCGCGACATCGCCGCCCGGGTCCGCCAGTCGGGCCGGCCCTTCACCTTCCCGGCCCTGAGCGCCTCCGACCGCCGTGCCGTCCACCGCGCCCTGGCCGACGATCCGGATCTTGAGACCGTCTCGCTGGAGCCCTCGGTCGACGGCTTCAAGCGCCTCGTGATCCAGCTCCGCCCGGCCCCGGAACCCGCTGCGCCCGCACCGCAGGACGCCCCCCCGGCCTGACGCCATTCGCCGGGTTGAAATCCGCCCGACGTGGGGTAGCTTCCATCAGACGGTGCGCGTTTTCCTATGGGTTCCCCACCCAGACCTCCTTGGCGCGCACCGTCTACTTGTTTCTCTGTCCCCCCACGGCGGGGACAGACACGCACGCGATGGGGGACAGAGATGCGAGGTCCGTCATGCCAAGAGTAATCGTAACAGACTTCCAGAAAACTGTTTATGATTCAATCTCCCGGGTTCCGCGGGGGCGCGTAACGACCTATAGCCTTCTGGCCCAATCGATTGGATGCCGAAGCCCGCGGGCCGTCGGCCAGGCGCTTCGTCGCAACCCGTTTGCCCCCAAAGTCCCGTGCCACAGGGCGATTGCGTCCGACCTGACCCCGGGCGGCTTCAACGGCGCCCAGGCGGGGACAGAGATCGCGCGGAAGCTCCGACTCCTGGCCGCCGAGGGGGTGGTGTTCCGGGACGGTCGGCTTGCGGACCCCTCACGGGTGATCCGGCCGGGATGAGTCCCTGCGCGGGACCTGCAACAGTCTCACCTCCCACGGCGCGAACTCCACGCTGCGCTCCGTGCCGGGGCGGCGGAGGGTGGCGGCGTGGGGGGCGGGGGAGGCGTTGACGGCGATGACCGCCTCGCGGCCGTCGGGGGCGCGGAAGGCGCCGAGCGCGAGATGCCCGGGCGGATCGGCGACGGGCGGCGGCAGCGAGACGCCCATCTGGAGGAACGGCCGTCCTTCACCGTGGTAGAGCGCGACCCATTGGCGGTAGAGATCGTGCTGCGGCGGCAGGCCGTCGCGCATCGGCGGGCGAGTTGTGCCGTCGGCGAGGACTTCGGAGAGGCGGACATCGTCCACCCACACCCGGCATGCACCCTCGACATGGATCATCAGGCGGACGACCTCCGCATCGGCCGGCGGCTCGATGTCGGCCGACACCTCCTGCCACTCGCCGGGCGCCGGGAACGCGAGATGCCATGAGCCGCGGCTCTTGAGGTTGTCCCCGAGCGCCGCGATGCCGATCGCCGCGGGCCGCGCGAGGGCGCCCGTCTTCATCCACGCCGAGACGCGGTAGCGGCGGCCGGGCGCGAGGCCGCCGGGACCGACGGGCACGTTGCGCGAGACCTGCGTGATGAGGCCGTTCGTCGCGTGTTCGATCCGCACGCTCGCGGCGCCGCCGTGGCGGACCTCCGCGTCCCGGGCGGGCCGCCCCGCGTAGACCCGGTTCTGCCAGCCGTCGACGCGGTCCCACCCGGCGGGCGCGTCGCCGGTCCATTCCTCGAAGCCGCCGTGGTCGAACATCTCGGCCGGATCGACCGGCCAGTGCGGCACAAGGTGCGGCATCTGGCCCGACACGATGCAGTGGGCGGTCATGTCGCGGTCGGTCGCGCGCGGGTTGCTCTGAAACAGCGGGACGAACTCGTGGTAGACGTGGCCGAAGACCGATTCCACCCGCTGCCCCGGCGCCCGCGGCTTCCCGACGACTTCGTAGTCGCGGTAGTCCTGGATGCCGACCGCCTGCAGGAACAGCTCCTGCGGTTCCTCGAAGCCGAGGACGAGGCTTCCGCCGCCGCGGCGCGCCGCCGCGTGGAGTTCCTCCATCTGCCGGTGCGCCGCTTGCGTGTCCCAAAGGCCGGGTCCCGGCGGGTGGCCGTGGGTGGTTGCGCGGCAGTCGCCGCCGCCGTACATCGCCGCGCCGACGACCTGGTCGATCTGGAACATCTCTGCGCCGCGGCGGACCGAGCCCTCGGCGATCGAGGCGAACCATGCGCGCGTCCACGCGTCGCCGCGGCACAGCGTCGCGGCCTCGCCGCCGAGATACCAGCGCGAGTTCGCGGTCAGGAAGCTCCCGTCGCGCTTCACGATCGCATGCGGCGCCGCCTCCCGCGGGAAGCGCTCGCGGCCGTCCCATTCGAACGAGCCGTCCGCCCGCTTCGAATAGGTCAGGCACCACTGGTAGCCCGAGGGCCACAGGAAGACGTGTCCGCCGGCGCGGCGCACGGCGTCGACGGAGCGCTTGAAGCCCTCCTCGGACGGATACGGCGGGAAGTAGTCCGGCGGCGCCCACGTGCCGACGCCCTCCCAGCCCCAGAACGTGACGACCAGCGGCACGCCCGGGAAGTGCTTCTTCCAGTAGCCCTCGAGCCAGCCCTCGATCCGTTCCGGCCGCGCAAGCCAGTCGCGCGAGAACCGCACGTGCGCCGGACCGTCGCGCAGCCACGCGGGCAGGTCGTCGCGGCGGTCGAGCGTTCGCGCGCACCACGACTGCGCAAGCGCCCAGGCCTTGTAGAGCGCCGCCGCGTCGCGCCAGTCGGCGGCCGCGCCGCCCGTGCCGGCAAAGACGCCGGCGACGACGGGGAATGCGGATTCAAGCGGGGTGGCGAGGTCGTGCAGCATCGGGCGCGACCACGCCAGCGCGAGCCCCTCGCCGGTGCGCGTCGCCGCGAGCGACTTCGGATGGCCCGCGGGGTCTTCGCTCCACGTCACGATCCCGCCGCGAGGGCCGTAGGCGCATCCGAACTGCGCCGCAAGGCTGCCGGGCTGGTTGCCAGAGACCGAGGTCCCCGGTTTCCACTGGTGCGGCCGCTCGAAGACGCCGCCCTTCGTCGTGCCGAGGACGAGCCGGTCGCCCGCGCCGTCGTCCTGCATTGGCGCGCCGGCGGGAAGGACCGGGTGCGTCACTCGCTCGACGATCACGCCCGGGGCGCCTTCGACGCGGATGCGGAGGCGGAAGAAGCCCGGCGCCGCCGGCTCGGCGCTGCAGACCGCGGCGAGGTCGAGTCCGCCGATGCGCTCGTAGCGGAACGCGACACCCGTGGCCGCTGCCTCACGCCGCACCGCGCCCGCCTCGCGCGCGGACAGTTCGAGCGGCTTCGCGCGGTCGCCGCCCGGCGGGATCACGGTCAGCCGGAACGGCGTCACGGTCGCCCCGCCCCGCCACGGCACGGCCTCCGCCCCCGCCAGCCTCGCGATGACGCCGCTGGCCGGATCGAAAACGAGCCCGGCCGCGCCGCTGCGCAGTTCCACCATCTCCGCCCTTGCCGCCGCGGCGGCCAGGCACAGGAGTCCGACGATTCCTCGGGCAGACGCGGGGATAGACATGCTAGCGATGCTGCGGGGCGCCCCGAGCGCGGTCAAGCCGATTGCGTCCTGTTCTCCGGGCGAGGCAACCGAAGCCCCGCCCTTTCCGGGCCGACGCTGTCTTACATCCGCGGATGCGGCCGCATCCTTGGATGTAAGACCTTGAAGCGGGGCGGGGCGCTCTTCGCCCTGCTTCGTGGAGCCCGGTACGGCGCCAGGCGGCGGATGCGGGGGTGCCGCGGGCGCGGGCGACGACGAGGCGCAGGAACCCGGGGCTGGAAGCCGCCCGGCTCTGGTGATAGGCTGGGCGAATGGCCGCATCCGAACATGCCGACATCGCTCGATGGGTGCGGACGTGGGAGACGGCGGCGCCGGAGTTGCAGCGGGTGCGTGACGCCGACATCCGCGCTGCGGATACGGCGGGCGCGATCGAAAGCACCGTCGGGTTGTTTCGTGATGCGGTGCGGAATCTTCCGCCCCGACCGACCTCCGGTCTGGTGGACCAGCAGTTCTGGTTCATGAAGCTCCGTCGGGCATGAAGGATCTTGTCGAGCAAGCCTTGGAACTGCAGGTCTTGCTCGACCGGCAGGGCTGGGGGTTCTGCTTCATCGGCGGCATCGCCATCCAACGATGGGGTGAACCGCGTCTGACCCGGGACATCGACCTCACCCTTTTGACCGGCTTTGGACGCGAGGAGATGTTCATCGACTTCCTGCTGGAGCGTTTCGAGTCCCGAGTCGGCGACGCGCGATCGTTCGCCCTTCGGAACCGGGTGCTCCTGCTCAAGACCGCCCAAGGTACGGGCATCGACGCGGCGCTCGGGGCCTTGCCGTTCGAGGCGGAGGCGGTGCGACGTTCCAGGCTGGTCGAGTATGTCCCCGGCATCTCCCTGCGAATCTGCACGGCCGAGGACCTCATGGTCATGAAGGCCTTCGCAAGCCGTCCGACCGACTGGAACGACGTGCGCGGCATTCTCGTCCGTCAGGGCACGCGGAATCTCGACTGGCCGTATGTCCACCGCCAATTGCAGCCCCTGTGCGAGGTCAAGGAAGCCCCCGAAATCCTCGCGAAGCTCGAAGCCTTGCGCCGCGAACTGGCCGACGGCGAAGGCCGCCCCGCGTAACGGTCAGTACACCGCGAGGCGGCGGATGCGCGGCGAGCCGCGGTCGCGGGCGACGACGAGGCGCACGGCGGCGACCTCGACCGGATCGAAGGCGTGCAGGCGGCGGTGGCCGACCGACTGTCCCGCCGCGAGCGGCTTCCACGAGTCGGCGCCGACGTGGCCCTCGACGCGGTACTCGCGGATGCGCTCGCCGCGCGCGATGTCCTCGGCGATCGAGATTCGCTCCACGCGCGCCGGTTTCGGCAGACGCACCTCGATCCTGTCGCCGTCGCCCGCGCCGGCGGCCGCCTCGCGCCCGTAGCGCCCGCGCACCGCGCGGCCGAACTCCGCGAGACGCGCCGCGTCCGGCTCCGGCAGCCGGCCTTGCGGGTCGATCACCGCGCCGACGACGAAGGTGCAGTTGCGGCCGACGGACTGCTCGTACATCCGCAGCAGGGTTTCGACCGGCTCGATTCCCTTCTCGCGGTCCGGGCGCCAGAGCCAGTCGTGGACGCCGTTGGTCCCGCGCAGGGGCACGTCGACCATGCCGGGCGACCACACCGTGCCGTCGGGATCGCCCGAGGCGAGGAGCGGCTTCCACGCGGCGGCGTTGTGCGACCGCTCGCCGCCGGGCATCGTCGCCCAGCACGGGTCGCCGGCGAAGCCGGACTCGTTGCCGATCCAGCGGTGGTCCGAGCGCTGCTTCGAGTGGTAGAAGACGGAGTCCGGCTGGTGCTTCTCGAAGATCGGCAGCACGTCGGGGCCGTCCTCAGCCGGCGTCCTCACCCCCGCGTCGTACCAGATCTGCACGAGCGGCCCGTAGCGCGAGCAGAGTTCCTCCGTCATCCGTTCGGACGCCTTGCGGAAGGCCTTCTGTTTCTCCGTGCCGCGGCCGGCTCCCCAGTCAACATAGTGGCCCCATGCGGTCCACCACGCGTTCCGGTGCGTGCTGAAGTAGATCCCCGGCAGGAGGTCCGCGCGCCGGCAGGAGGCGACGAAGTCCGCGACGATGTCGCCCTTGCCGCCGCGCCACTTCGCCTGGCGGAGGCCGTAGGGATAGGCGTCGCTCTGCCACTGGAGGAAGCCGTTGAAGTGCGTCGCGGTGAAGACGGCGTAGCGCGCGCCCGCGGCCTTCGCGGCGGCGGCCCATGCATCGGTGTCGAGCGCCTCGGGGTTGTAGAGGGCGGGGTCGAAGGTCTTCCGGACCTCGTTGTTCGGGGCGAACGCGCCGGCGGCGACGGGCATGTCGAAGTGGAAGATGACGCCGACCTCGCACTGCTGCCAGCGCAGTTGCGCGGGCGCAGGCCGCGGACCGGCGGCTTCGTCGTCCGCGCCGCGCGCCCTCCACGGGCCCGCCGCCCCGGCCGCCGCCGCACCCGCCAGGAACTCCCGTCTCGACCACCGGTTCATGGACCGGATTGTGCCCCCGTGGGTCGCGAAGGCCCAGCCGGAACGGGGCCCGGGGCGGAGCGTGCGGACGGGCCGGACGGACGGGGCGGAAAGCCGCGAACGGCCGACGGGCTTGAATCGCGGGCGAAAAAACGGTTGATTTGCATGTTTCCGGCGAATCACATGAAGACGATTTCGTACCACAGCACCAATCGCGGACTCCCCGGGGGCGCAACGGAGATCGTGCCGTTCCGGGAGGCGCTGCTCCGGGGCATGGCCCCGGACGGCGGACTCTACATGCCCGTCACGCTGCCGCGGCTCGATCCGGAGCGGCTTGCCGGGCTGCGCGAGGCGTCCTACGCGCGCGTCGCATTCGAGGTTCTGCGGCCGTTCACGGCCGGGGTGCTGTCCGACGAGGCCTTCCTGAAGTTGTGCGAGGACGCGTACGATTTCGACGTGCCGATCGATCCCTACGAGGAGGGCGTCTGGATCCTGAGGCTCGACCGCGGGCCGACGGCGTCGTTCAAGGACTTCGCCGCGCGCTGGATGGCGCGGATGATGCGGGAGCTGCGCGATCCGGGGCAGGAGCAGATGATCCTCGTCGCCACCTCCGGCGACACCGGCAGCGCGGTGGGCGAGGCGTTTCGCGGCCTCGAGGGGTTCCGCGTCGTGCTGCTCTACCCCGAGCGCGAGGTCAGCGCGGTCCAGAAGCGGCAGCTCGACGGCATCGGGCTTAACGTGAGGGCGCTGTCGGTGGCCGGCACCTTCGATCAATGCCAGGCGCTGGTGAAACAGGCGTTCCTCGATCCGTCGCTGGCCGGCCTCGGCCTCTCCTCGGCGAACTCGATCAACATCGGGCGGATCCTGCCGCAGTCGGTCTACTACGTCTACGCGTGGCTGCGCCTGGCGCAGGGCGGCGGTCCGGTGACGTTCTCCGTGCCCTCCGGCAACTTCGGCAATTCGTTCGGGTGCGAGGTGGCGCGGCGGATGGGGCTGCCGGTGGCGCGGCTGATCCTCGCCGTCAACGCGAACGACGAGTTCCCGCGCTTCCTCGCGGACGGGGAGTTCCGCCCGGTGAGCCCGTCGCGGGCCTGCCTGTCGAACGCGATGAACGTGGGCAACCCGAGCAACCTGGCGCGGTACTTCGACGCCTACGGCGGCACCGTGACGCGCGAGGGCGCGGTGCGGAAGGCGCCGGACCTGGCCTCCATGCGGGCGTCCATGGAGTCGGTGTCGATCGGCGACGACGAGACCGTCGCCTGCATCCGGGATGCGTGGACTCGCCGCCGCGTGCTGATCGAACCGCACGGGGCCGTCGGCGTGGCCGCGCTGCGGCGGCTGGGGGCCGGGCCCGGCCCGTCGGTGTGCCTCGAAACGGCCCACCCGGCGAAGTTCCCCGAGGTCATCGAGCGGGAGCTCGGGTTCACGCCGGAGCCCCCGGAGGCCTTCCGGCGGCTCTCGGAACGCGAGCCGGCGGTGGAGCGCATCCCGGCGTCCTACGAGGCGCTCCGCGAAACCCTGACGAGGAACCCATGAGCTGGATCCAGGTTTTCTCCCCGGCGACGATCGGCAACATCGGTCCGGGGTTCGACGTGCTGGGCATGGCGGTGAAGGGGCTGGGCGACACGATCCTCGCCCGCCGCACCCGCTCGGGGATCCGGATCTCCGAGGTGAAGTCCCCGACCCCGATCCCGGCCGACCCGCGGAAGAACACCGCCGCGCTGGCCGCGGCGAACGTCTTCCGGTTCCTCAACGTGCGCGGCGGGATCGAGCTGCGCATCCACAAGGGCCTCCCGGCGGGATCCGGCCTCGGGTCGAGCGCGGCCTCCGCCGCCGCGGGGGCGTTCGCGGCGAACTGGCTCTACGGGCGGGACCTCAGCACCGAGCAGCTCATCCTCGCCGCGACGCAGGCCGAGGCCGAGGTGTCCGGCGGCTTCTTCGCCGACAACACGGCCCCCGCGCTCCTCGGCGGCACGACCCTCACGCGCTGCTGCGTGCCGCTCGACGTGACGCGCATCGGCGTCATCCGGCGCCTGCGGCTCGTCCTCGTCACGCCCGGCATCACGGTGCTGACCCGCGAGGCCCGCAGGATCCTCCCCGCGACGGTGCCGATGGCCTCGTTCGTCTTCAACATGGCCAATACCGCGCTCATCACCGCGGCCTTCGCGAAGAACGACTACTCGCTCTTCGCGCGCAGTCTCAACGACACCGTCATCGAGCCCGTGCGGGCCCGGCTGATCCACGGGTTCCACCAGGTCAAGGAGAACGCGATCAAGGCCGGCGCGGACGGCATGGCGATCTCGGGCTCGGGGCCGACCGTGTTCGCGATCACCGACAACCTGCACAAGGCCCGGGCCATCGAGCAGCAGATGGTCCTCACCTTCAACGCGCTGGGCGTTCCGTCGCGCAGCTGGGTGACCACGATGGACTCGCACGGGACCCGCATCCTCGAGGAGGCTCCGCACCGTTCCACGGCATGACGCCTCGTCCCGTCCGGTCGCCGGATTGCCTTCGATCCCGTCCCGGGTATAGTCCGCAACCAACTGTCGAGACATCGATGCGAACAGCGATCCTGATCGTGGGGGGAACCGCCGGCGATGCCGTCCGGCTGGAGGCCGACGCGGGCGGCGACCTGCTCGGAGGCGGCGTCGAGCGCGTGCCGTCCGCGCACGCCGCGCTCGCCCGGCTGTTGAGCGACCCTCCGCATCTGATCGTGATTCTCGATCCCCTGCCCGACCTCGCTGCGGCCGCCCTGTGCGGACGGATCAAGCAGGACCCCCAGACCGCGGGGATCCCGGTGCTGGCGGTGGTTGCGCCGGATGCAGGGGAGGCGGCGGAGGAGGACCTGAGAACCGGCGGGGCCGAGGGCATCGTCCGCGGAGGGACGGAGTCCGCCGAGACCCGCGCCCTGGTGCGGTCCCTGCTGCGGTTCAAACGGCGTTTCGAGGAACAGATGCGCCGCGAGAAGGCCCTCGAGACCGTGCTTCGACAGCGGACGAACGACCTGTGGGCGGTGGAGGAGCGCTTCCGCGTCCTGGTGGAGAACTCGCCCGACGCGATCTTCGTCGAGGCGGAGGACGGCACCGTGCTCGACGTCAACCCCGCCGCCTGCCGGCTGCACGGCCTCGCGCGGACGGAGCTGATCGGGCGCAACGTCGCCGAGCTTGTTCCGCCCGACGAGGCCGACCGGGTGCGCGCGGAGTTTCCCCACTGGTTCTCGGGCCGGATCAAGCAGGCCGAGGGCTTCAGCTGGTCGCGGGACGGCCGCCGCATCCCCGTGGAAGTCCGCGCGAGCATCATCCAGCACGAGGGCCGCCGGGCCGCCATCCTGCACGTCCGCGACATCACGGATCGCCGTCGGGCCGAGGCCGAACGCGGCCGCCTGGAACTGCGGTACCGGAAACTGGTCGAGCAGATCCCCGCCATCACCTACATCTTCGACTTCGCCCTGGCGCGGACCGTCTACATCAGCCCGCAGGTCGAGCAGATCCTCGGGTTCCCGGCGGACGCCTGGATGGCGGATCCGGGACTCTGGCAGCGCCTGATTCATCCCGACGACGTGGGACGGGTCCGTCACGCCATCCTCGAGCGGCACGACCGCTCCCGTGAGCCGTTCGCCATCGAGTACCGCGCGCTGACCGCCGACGGCCGCGTCGTGTGGATCAGCAACCACGGGGTCTACCTGCAGGACCCCGAGGTCGGGCACTGGGTGCTGCAGGGCGTCATGATGGACCTCACCGATCGCCGCGAGGCGGAAGACGCGCTCCGCGCCAGCCGCGAGCAGCTCGCGCAGGCGCAGAAGATGGAGGCCATCGGCCGGCTGTCCGGCGGCGTTGCGCACGATTTCAACAACATGCTGACCACGATCCTCGGCTACGGCCAGCTGCTCCAGGCCGACCCCGCGCTCCCGCCCGCGCTCCATGCGGACCTCGGCGAGATTCTCCGGGCGGGCGAGCGCGCCGAGGCCCTGGTCAAACAACTGCTCTCCTACAGCCGGCGCACGGCCACGGAAAAGCAGCCGATGGACGTCAACGAGACGGTGCGCGGGATGGACCGCCTGCTGCGGAGGACCCTGGGCAAGGATGTCGAGATCGTCTCGCTCTTCGACGACACCCCGTGCGTCATCGAGGGCGACCCGGGCCGCATGAGCCAGGCCCTGATGAACCTGGCCGTCCACGCGCGCGACGCCATGCCGAAAGGGGGGACGCTGACGCTCTCCACGGATGTCCTGGTCGTCGACGAGGAGTTCGCGCGCGAGCGCCCGGCGTTGCGGCCGGGGCCGTACGTGCGGATCGAGGTCGCCGACACCGGCCCCGAACTGACCGCCGGGGACCTCGCCGCCATCTTCGAGCCGTTCTCGATCACCAGCGTGAAGCGTCGGGGCAGCGGGCTCGGCCTGGCCGTCGTCCACGCGATCGTGACCTCCATGGGGGGGCATGCCGAGGCGCAGTCCGCGCCCGGCTGCGGCACGCGGTTCCTGCTGTACTTCCCCCACCGGCCCGACCTGAGCGTCGGCCTGCGCGAGCCCGAACCCGGCGACACGACGGGGGGGGCCGAAACCGTGCTCGTCGTCGATGACGAACGGGGAGTCCGCCACCTTGCCGCCCGCATGTTGCGGGCGGCCGGCTACGCCGTCGTCGAGGCCTCCAACGGCGTCGAGGCCCTCCACCTGTTCGAGAAGGAGCCCGACCGCTTCGGCCTCGTGCTCACGGACATCATCATGCCACAGATGTCCGGCACGGAACTCATCCAGCGCATCCGCACCCTGCGGCCGGGCGCGCGCGCCATGTGCATGACGGGCTTCATGCACGAGCCGTTTGTCGAAGGCGACGGGGCCCGGCCGAACCTGTGCGTCCTGCAGAAACCGTTCACGCGCGGCGCGCTGCTCTCCATGGTCCGCCAGACGATCGATGGCGTCGAACCGGACGACGCAGCGGACTGAGCGGCGATTTCAGAAGTGGTGAAACTCCAAACTCCAAGGAAGTGAGAAGAGAAGAGGCGGCAGGTTCGAGATCGGCTTCTCCCTTATCTCCTTCTGCCTTCCCACTTCCTTGGAGTTCGGAGTTGCCTCACTTCTTCCCCTGGATTCTCCCGGCTGCCAGTCGCTGCCGCACCGCCTCGAAGACGAGGATCGTCGCGGCGGCGGCCACATTCAGCGAATCGCACTGGCCCAGCATCGGGATCCGCACGCGTTCGTCGGCGCCGTCCATCCACCGGCTCGTGAGGCCGTATTGCTCGGAGCCCACGGCGATGGCCACCCCGCGCGTCAGGTCGCACTCCGTGTGAAGCCGGTCCGCGGACGGCGTCGCGGCGAGGATCCGGATGCCCCGGGCGCGGAGCCACGCGAGGGCCTCGTCGCTGGTCGCCTCGACGACCGGCACGGTGAAGATCGTCCCGATGCTCGCGCGCACCGCGTTCGGGTTGAACACGTCGGTGCAGCGGTCGCACACGATCACGGCATGGACGCCCCCGGCGTCGGCGCTGCGCAGCATCGTGCCGAGGTTGCCCGGCTTCTCGACGTGCTCCATCACCAGCAGCAGCGGGTCCGGCGGCAGTGCAAGGTCGTCCAGTCCCCGGCGGCGGGCCGGGGCGACGGCCAGAAGGCCGTCCGGCCGGTCGCGGTAGGACATCTTGCGGAAGACCGGCTCGGAGCAGTCGAACATCTCCGCGCCCGCGGCCGCCGCGGCCGCGAGGAGCGCGTCCTCGTTCGTGCCGAGAAACAGCGCGCGGCAGTAGAAGAACGCCGCCGGCCGCACGCCGTTGTCGAGCGCCCGCTTCGTCTCGCGGTAACCCTCGACGAGCATCAGGCCGGTGTCGTCCCGCGCGCCGCGGTCGCGCAGCTTCACGACCTGCTTGACGCGCTCGTTCTGGAGGCTGGTGATCGGTGTCGCCATGCGCCGCAGTATAGCCGATCCCTGCCGCGGGCACGGAAGCACGAAATCCTGATTCCGAAGCACGAAACCAATTCGAAATCCCAACCGGCAAGCTCGAAACACCGCCGCAGGGCCACGACCTGTGGTGCCGCGGCGTCCGCCCCCTCCCCGGCAGCGCCACGTCGCAGCCGTGGCGCCACCCCTGCAGGTTCCGAGATGTCAGCCGGGCGGCCGAGGACGTCGGGGTCCATTTCTCGTCGCCGGTCCAACCCTTGGAAGTCCTGCGCTCCGCACCTTCCAATCCTTGGAACCCCGCATGCCGGCAGAATCGCCATCATTCTGCCTATTCGGTTGCCGTCCCTCTTCGCGGACCTTTCGGCCTTCGTGTTGTCGTGGCCGCCCGTCCGGGGTGTCACTTCCGCGTGAGGAGCCAGGTTTCCTGGCGGGGCGGCTCGAGGTAGCCGGCGCGGCCGTCGCAGCGGGGGTCGAGGGAATGCGGCTCGAAGGCCTGGACGGAGCCGTCGGCCATCGCGAGGTTGGCGCGGCGGCCGTGGCGGAAGTGGAAGTGGGGCGGGGGGACGTTGTCGAGGACGTACCATTCCTCGAGCATCGGGTTGGACCCGGAGGCGGGCGCCTGCCAGGTGTTGATCTGGATGCAGTCGCCCCACGTGACGGTCCGGCCGGGGTTGCTGAGGCCGTCGATCGAGTAAACGCCCATGCGGGTCATGCCGGGGAGGCCGGCGAGCATGTAGCCGTTGAGCCCGTACCCATAGCTGGGGATGCCGAACTTCCGCTTGAAATAGGAGGCGCGGTAGGGCAGCGAGGGACAGATCTCGATTCCGCCCATCTGCGCGAAGTACGGCGCCAGCCGCGCCTGGCTCTTGTCCAGGGGGCGCGCCCCCTCGGCCCCGCCGCCGCCGGCCTCGAAGCCCCAGTACCAGAGGATGCCGCCGGGCGCGTCCTCCCGGTACGGAAAGAACCGGCCCTCGTGCTCGGCCAGGTACTGCGTGAAGGCGCCCTGCACCTGCCGCAGGTTGCTCGCGCACGCGGCGCGCCGCGCGCCGTCCACCCCCCGCCGCGCCATCGGGGCGAGCAGCAGCATCAGGATCGAGATGATCGCGATCACGACAAGGAGTTCGACCAGCGTGAAACCGGGGGGGCGGATGAATGGATGGGTGGATGGGTGAATGGATGGATGACCGGACGGGCTACGGAATGCATTCCGGCATCCATCCGCTCCTACATCCATCCATCCATTCATCCATCCATCCCCGTCCGGCCGCTCTCAGTGTCCGCATGGATCCGCCGGCGGACGAGGAGCCACAACCCGCCCAGTCCGCCCAGCAGCAGCCCGGCGGCCCCCGGCTCCGGAACGGTGTAGTCGAGGTTGTCGATCGCGACGTAGGTCGGCGTGTTGATGCCCCACGGGCCGACGTCGCTGGAGTCGAGCGTCAGTTCGAGCCGGCGCACCGTCGGGCCGAAGGAGGAGAGATCGATGAACGTCCATCCGGAGATGAGGTAGCGCTCGGCGGGAACCAGGGGGCGGTAGTCGGCGAGGTAGAAGTCGACCGAACCCAGGCTGCCGCCCCCGTCGTCGAACCCCTGCAGGATCAGCCGGTACCAGTCGCCCTGGCCGAACGGCAGCAGCCCGAATCCCGGATCGCCGTCGCGGATGGTCAGGGCCGTGTAGGTCGTGTTGTTGACATGCAGGCCGTTCACGAGGGCGTCCTGCGCAAAGGTGATCGTCATGTCGACGGCGGGCGACCACCCGTCGTCGTAGCCGACCGCGTAGGTTGCGCTCCCGCCGGCGCCGTTGCCGGAGAAGGACGAGAACTGATTGGTCCACCCGGGCGTGGTCGTGTCGGTGTGCGACGACTGGGCGAAGCCGTTCCAGCCCGTGTAGGTGCCCCAGTCGGTCCAGGTGTTGGCGAACGTCACCCCGCCGCTCGTGAAGCCCGGCGTCAGATTCGCGCGGTTGGTGTCGGCGCCGAGTCCGAGATCCTCGAACGAGACGACCGTGGCGGGCACGGGGATGGCCAGAAGCGCGGCCGCAGCGGCGGCCGCCGGAAGAACGAATCGCTGCATGATGTCCGCCCCTTACGCGGGAGTGGCCCGATCGTGGCCGTTCCCGCGGGCGGACCCTCGCGCCCCGCATGACGCGCGGCGCGGCCGCACAACCGTGCGGCGGATCCAACCCTCCCTCCCGCGGGGAATGGCCGGAAGGCACGCACCTGGACTCGTCTTCTGGCTTCCGGCTTCTCTACTCTCCCGCCTTCCCGTCCGGCGCGCCCGCGGGTGTCCCGCGAACGGCCTCCGGCAGTGGCCCTGGGATTTCGTATCCGGTTACAGCGGCGCGACCGCGTCCGATTCTCACGGACTTCCGTGCGCCCGGGTGCCTGTCTTCGCTTCCGAAAGAACCGCGCGCAGGATAGGCCCGCCCCCCGCGCCCTGTCAACCGCCCGGGCGGGGGAGTGGGGAGACGGGAGGGGGGAGTGGCGAGGTGGAGCGGCAGGGCCGTGGGGAGGCGGGGCGGGCTTCGCGGACTGGCCATGGCCGATCGGCCATGGGCCACCGGGGTCACCGCGCCTTCGGGACGTAGCGGAACGGGATCGCGTGGGGGCCGCCGGCGGGCGGGTCGGTGCGAAGCACGAGCGGTCTGCCATCCAGCGACGGATCGACGGGAATTCCACGGATCGCGATCTGGAGCGATCCGTCATCCAGCGTCCGCACCTCGGCCCGGATCGCGGGGTCGGGCGTTTCGACCGAGAGGATTCTCAGCGGACCGGCGCTGCCGGGCCGGACGAGCACGTAGCGGAGGACCGGCCCGCGCTCGCCCTCGATCAGGATCAGCTCGGAGGGGGCGATCATGGCCTCGCGCATCACCGTCGCGGTGACGGGCAGGACGATGTCCCTGGCGCGCCGCTCCGTCGTCGTCACGTGCACCTGCGCCGCCAGCCACGAGGCCCCGGAGGGGTAGGGAGGCACCGTGCGGACGGTCACCCGCCACGCCCCGCCCGTTGCGGCCTCCGCGGCCGACACGGCGAGCCACGGGGTGTCCGTCGTCACGGCCGTCACGCGCGCGCCGGCCGCGCCGGGGAAGGTCAGGGCGACGGTCTGCGTCGCCGCGGCATCCGGGGCGACGGCGCCGAACAGGGCCGCTGTCGGCGAGAGCGCGAACACGGACTCGACGTCCCCCTGGATCCCGAGGCGGAGCACCGGGGTCTTCGGATCGTTCGACCGGACCGTGATATCCTTCTCGAGCCGTCCCGACCGTCCGCGCAGGTTCAGCCGGATCTCGAGGGTCGTCTTCGCCCCCGGCATCAGGATCCGGTGCTCGAGACGCGTCACGGCGCAGCCGCAGCCCGAGAGGATCTCTCCGAGTTCGAGCGGTTCGTCGCCGGTGTTTCGCAGGATGAAGGTGTGCGTGGTTTCCGGTCCATCCGCCGGAAGGCGGCCGAACCGGTAGACGGGCTCGTCGCACGCGATCCGCGGGGCGGCGCCGGCGGCCGCCGCGGCCAGGCAGGCGGCCAGGATCGCGCACGGGCTTCGGAAGGGCATCATGACCCGGGGGAGGTGGCAGGGAAGCGGGAGTTTCCAGTTCCAAGTTTCACGTTTCAAGTTCGGATGCGGACCTCGGACTCAACATCCCCCGCCTGACACCTGAAACCTGACACCTGGCCCCCCTCCTAGGACCGCGGCGCGCCCATGCGGCGGAACCGCTCGTAGGCCTCGTTCCATTCGTCCGTGTGCTGGGGCTTGAAGGCCCGGACCGGGAACGAGCGGCGCACGATGCCTCGCCCCTCGGGCAGCGAGCGGATCTCGCCGTCGGCCAGCATCTGCATGAGGATGTTGCCCGCCGCCGTCGCCTCCACGGGGCCGGCGAAGACCGGCACGCCGGTGGCGTTCGCCGCGAACTGGTTGAGCAGCGAGTTCTGCGAGCCGCCGCCCACCACGTGCAGTGCGGCCGGCCGCTGGCCCGTGACGGAGGCGAGCTGGTCGACGACGCGCCGGTAGGCCAGCGCGAGGCTCTCCAGCGCGATGCGCACGAACTGGCCCGGCTCGCGCGGCGCCTTCTGGCCGGTGCGCGCGCAGAACTGGCGGATCCGCGAGGGCATGTCGCCCGGCGGGAAGAACGACGGGTCGTCGGGGTTCACGGCGGCCAGGAAGGTCGGGGCGTCCTCGGCCATCTTCGTCAGCTCGTCGTAGCCGAGGTCCCGGCCCGCGGCGCGCCAGGTCTGGCGGCACTGCTGCACGAGCCACAACCCCATGATGTTCTTCAGCAGCCGGATCGTGTGGCAGACGCCGCCCTCGTTGGTCAGGTTGTACTCCAGCGTCTGCGGCGTGATCAGCGGGTGGCCGGTCTCCACGCCGAGCAGGGACCACGTGCCCGAGCTCAGGAACGCGAACGGGCCGCGCTCGGCCGGCACGGCGGCCACCGCCGACGCGGTGTCGTGGCTTCCGACCGCGACGACCTGCAGCGGGGCCCCGATCGAGGTCTCGGCCTCGCCGCGCAGCGGCCCGACGGCGGTGCCCGGCTCGACGATGGCGCGGAAGATCCGCATCGGGATGCCCAGCTTGCGCAGGACGTCCGCCGCCCAGCGGCCGTTGACCGGGTTCAGGCACTGGCTGGTGGAGGCGATCGTGCGCTCGTTGCACACGCGGCCCGTCATCCAGTAGGTCAGGAGGTCCGGCGCGAAAAGCAGCGTGTCCGCCACGTCCATCAGCGGCGACTTCGCGCGCACCATGGCGTAGAGCTGGAACAGCGTGTTGAGCTGCATCATCTGGATGCCGGTTTGCGCGTAGATCCGCTCGCGGGTGATGACGCGGAAGGCCTTCTCCATCATGCCGTCCGTCCGCGAGTCACGGTAGTGGAAGGGATTGCCGATCAGCGCCCCGTGCGAGTCGATCAGGCCGAAGTCCACGCCCCACGTGTCCACACCGAGGCTGCGCGTGGCGCGGCCGTACCCGGCGACCGCCTGCCGCAGGCCCTGCTTGATGTCGCCGTACAGGCGCAGGAAGTCCCAGTGAAGCCCGTCGGGCATCGCGACCGGCCCGTTCGGGAACCGGTGGACCTCCTTGAGGACCAGCTTCCGGCCGTTCCATTCGCCCGCCATGACCCGGCCGCTCTCCGCGCCGAGATCGACCGCCAGGTAGACTTTCTTTGCCGCCATCGGAACTGCCCTCCGCGGATCCTGCGACACGCATGCGCCGCAAGCAGCACAGTATGGACGCGCCGTCGCCGTTGTCGAGCCGCACCCGCCGGGCCCGGGGCGCCCATCCGCCCACCCGGAACCCGGAACGCCGAACCCTGAACGCGGACCCTCATGGGCCGGGGTCGGGCGGCCTTGCCCGCCTTGCCTCGATTCACTAGGCTGCGGGCGTTTCCGGGAGGACGCACGATGACGGGACGCGAACTTCTGCTCGAGGCGGTGCGGGGAAAGGCCACGACGCGGCCGGCGTGGCTGCCGTTCGTCGGCTGCCATGGCGGTCGCCTGATCGGACGCGGCGCCGCGGAGTACCTGCAGTCCGCCGACCGCGTCGTCCAGGGGCTGACCACCGCCGTCGGTCTCTACCGCCCCGACGGCCTGCCGGTGATGTTCGACCTGCAGATCGAAGCGGAAATCCTCGGATGCCGGCTGCACTGGGCCGAGGAGGTTCCGCCGTCCGTCATCACGCATCCGCTGGAGGAGGCGCCGCTGTCCGCGCTGCCGGCTTTCGACGCGGGCGCCGGCCGCATGCCGGTCGCGCTGGGCGCGCTGCGGACGCTCCGCCGCCGGTTCGGGGACGAGATCGCCTTCTACGGCCTCGTCTGCGGCCCGTTCACGCTGGCCGCGCACCTGCGCGGGAACTCGCTCTTCCTCGACATGTTCGACGAGCCCGCGCGGGTTGACGAGTTGCTTGCGCATTGCGCCGGCGTCGCGCGTGCGACCGCCGCCGCCTACCTCGACGCCGGGGCCGACGTGATCGCCGTCGTGGACCCGATGGTCAGCCAGATCTCGCCGGAGGACTTCGCCCGGTTCGTCACGCCCGCGCTCGACGGCGTGTTCGAGGCCATCCGCGGCCGCGGCGGGCTCTCCTCGCTCTTCGTCTGCGGGGACGTCTCCCGCAACCTCGAGGCCATGAGCCGGACGAAGGCCGACAACCTCTCCGTCGACGAGCAGATCCCGATCCCGCGCCTGCGCCAGCTCTGCGAGGCCGCCGGGAAGTCGTTCGGCGGCAACCTGCGGCTGACGGCCGTGCTGCTGCTCGGCGAGCCGGATGACGCCCGCAAGGAGGCCATCGACGTGATCGACGCCGCGGGGCCGAAGGGGTTCGTGCTCGCGCCGGGCTGCGACCTGCCGTACGCCACGCCGCCCGCGAACCTGCAGGCGGTGGCGGACATGGTCCACGACGCCTACGCGCGCGACGTCGCCCGCACGTCGCTGGCGACGCGCGTCGCCGACACGTTCGACGACGTGGCCGTGCCGGACTACGGCGCCGCGGACGGCGTCGTCGTCGATGTCATCACGCTCGACTCCACGTCGTGCGCCCCGTGCCAGTACATGATGGAGGCCGTCCGCCGCGCCGCGACCGCCAGCGGCGGCCGCTGCTACATCAACGAGCACAAGATCAAGGTCCGCCAGGGCCTCGGCATGATGATGAAGCTCGGCGTGAAGAACCTGCCGACGATCTGCATCGACGGCGAGGTCCGCTTCGCGTCGATCATCCCGGATCCGCACACCCTCTCCGCCGCCCTGCGGGAGGCCGCCGGCCGCCGGGGCCACGGCCACGGCCGCGCATGATCCCGCTCTGCCTCGTCGCCGGCTTCCTCGGCAGCGGCAAGACGACGCTCCTGCGACGCATCGCGGCGGCGAACCGCGGGCGGCGGCTCCTGTTTCTCGTCAACGAGTTCTCGCCGGCGGACATCGACGGCCGGACCCTGGCGGCGGATGGCCTGGACGTGCTCGTGCTGCCCGGCGGGAGCATCTTCTGCCGGTGCCTCGTGGCGCAGTTCATCGGGCAGCTCGACGCGATCGCCGCACGCGCGGCCGCCGGGCCGCTGGACGGCGTCGTGATCGAGGCCAGCGGCATGGCCGATCCGCGCGTGATCGCGCGGCTGCTGGTGGAGACGCGCCTCGACGCGCGCTACGCGCTGGTCCGCGTGATCGCGGTGGCGGACCCCGTGCGCCTGCTCAAGCTGATCCGCACGCTGCCGGCGATCCGGGCGCAGCTTGAGGCGGCGGACGTCGTCGTGCTGAACAAGTGCGACCTCGCGCCGCCCGCGGTGGCCGACGAGGCGGAGGCGCTCGCGCGCGGGCTGCGCCCCGGCGCCGAGGTGCTCCGCGCGGTGCGGGCGGAGGTGGACCTCGATCCGTTCCCGGCCGCGCCGGCGCGGGAGCCGGCGGGCGAGTACGCCGCGTGCCGCGACCCGGCCTTCGAGACGTTCCGGATCGCCTGCCCCGGCGAGGTCGGCGCCGCGCGCCTGGCGGCGGCCGTGAAGGCGGCGGGGGACGACCTCTACCGGCTGAAGGGCTTCGTGCGCAACGGCGGGCGGGTCGTCTCGGTCCAGGTCGCGGGCGGGATGCCGGAGATCGAGCCCGCCCCGGCGGCCGGGGGCGGCCCGTTCGAGCTGGTCTGCATCGTCCGCGGCGGCGCGGCGGATCGCGTCCGCCCGCTTCTGGAGACCTTCGTCGCCGCATCCGGCTGACGCCGTCCCACCGCCAGCACCCCGGCGTCACGACGCGAGGTGTAACATTATCGAATGCGGTCGCACTCGATAATGTTACACTTGAAACGCTCCCCTGCGTCGTCGAGCGCACCCTGCGAAGTCAGGGCGGCCGATCGAGCGAATCGCGGGTTGCGGGGAGGCGCGGCGGAGTGGCATGCTCGCGGCGCAACGCGGGAGATCACGTCATGAGCATGTCCACCACCGGCCGGGCCGTCGCCGTCGCCTTCCTCGCCACCGCCGTCGCGGTGGTCGCGCAACCGAAGCCGAACATCCTGATGATCGTGTCCGACGACCATGCATGGACGGACTACTCCTTCATGGGCCACCCGTGCATCCGCACGCCGAACATCGACCGGCTCGCCTCGGAGGGGCTGACGTTCCGGCGGGGCTACGTGCCGTCGAGCCTCTGCTGCCCGAGTCTTGCGACGATGATCACGGGCCTCTACCCGCACCAGCACAAGGTGACGAGCAACGATCCGCCCGTGCCGCGCGGGGCCGGGAAGCGGGCCGGTCCGGGGGCCAAGGAGTTCCAGGAGGGCCGCGAGGTCATGAACCGGCACATCGAAGCCGTCGCCACGCTGCCACGCGTGCTGAAGGAGCAGGGCTACCTGAGCCTGCAGACCGGCAAGTGGTGGCAGGGGCACTACAGCCGCGGCGGCTTCACGCACGGCATGACCAAGGGGCAGCGGCACGGCGATGAAGGCCTCGACATCGGCCGGAAGACGATGCAGCCGATCCACGACTTTGTCGCCGACGCGAAGAAGCAGGGCAAACCGTTCTTCGTCTGGTATGCGCCGCTGATGCCGCACGATCCGCACACGCCGCCGGACCGGTTGCTGGCGAAGACTACGAACACGACCGACTCGATCCACATCGCCCGCTACCGCGCGATGGTCGAATGGTTCGACGAGACGGTCGGCGACCTGCTCGGCCTGCTGGACCGCGAGGGGCTCGCGACGAACACGATCGTGCTCTACGTGGCGGACAACGGATGGATCCAGAATCCCGCGACACCGCGGTACGCGCCGAAGTCGAAGCAGTCGCAATACGACGGCGGGGTGCGCACGCCCATCCTCGTCCGGTGGCCGGGGCGCGTGGCCCCGCGCGACGCGGCGGAGAAGGCGATGTCGATCGACCTGATGCCGACGGTGCTCGCGGCGCTCGGGCTTCCGAAGGACGCCGCGATGCAGGGCGTCAACCTGCTCGACGAATCGGCGGTCAAGGGCCGCGAGGCCATCTTTGGAGAGTGCTTCACGCACAATGCGGTCGACCTGGACCGGCCGGCGGCCAACCTGCGGTGGCGCTGGGCGATCGAGGGCGACTGGAAGCTGATCGTGCCGGCCCCGCAGAACGAGCCGGACGGGGTCGTCGAACTCTACGACCTCGCGAAAGACCCGCACGAGACCGAGAACCTCGCGGCCGCCGAGCCCGCGCGCGTGAAGGCGCTCCGGGCGAAGCTCGACGCATGGTGGAAGGGCGAGTAGGGCGACCCCGGAACCCTCCTTCGCCAGCGCTTCGGAAGGTGAATGCCGGCCCTCGAGCACCGGACATCCGCCATCGACCTCCGTTCCCGACTCCAGGCTTGGGCCCCGGAACGTGAGGCAGCCCCGCTACTCCCACCTCTTCCTCAACCGCCCCCTGATGTCGGGCGGCGGGCCGGGGGGAGGGGCGTCGGAGGGCGGATCGCCCGGGGCGGGGGGCGGGGTGACGAGGGTCATGACGGCGCGGACCTCGGGCGTGAGGAACCGCGACAGCGGGGCGTACGTGTGCCAGTCGCGGGGCGGCCCGCCGCGCTGGGTGTAGCGCTGCGGGAAGCAGACGTGGAGGAAGTCCCGCGCGCGGGTCATCGCGACGTAGAGCAGCCGCCGCTCCTCGTCGATCTCCTCGGGCGAGCCGCAGGACATGTCGGTCGGGATGCACCCGTCCGCCGCGTGGAGGATGAAGACGACGTCCCACTCGCAGCCCTTGGCAGAGTGGATGGTGGAGAGGACAAGCCAGTCCTCGTCAAGGCCCGGCGGTCCGGCGAGATCGCCGGTGGAGGCGGGCGGATCCAGGATGAGGTCGGAGAGGAAGTCCCGCCGCGTCGCATACCCCGCGGCGATGCGCTCGAGGTTCTCGATGTCCTTGCGGCGGATCTCGCCGTTGTCGTAGCGCGCGTCGCACAGCGGGTCGTAGAACCGGCGGATGCGCTCGACGTGCGAGGCCGGCGCGGCCGCATCGAGCGCGACGAGGTCGGCCAGCAGGGCGGCCAGCGAGGCGAGGCCCTCGCGCGCCGCGGGCGGGGCGGCGAAGGCGCGCAGCGACGCCGCATCGTGGCCGGCCGCGGCGACGTGCGCGACGGCGGCCGAGGCGGTGGACGGGCCGACGCCGTCGAGCATCTGCAGCACGCGGAACCACGCGACCTCGTCGCGCGGGTTCTCGGCGATCCTCAGCAGGGCGACGAGGTCCTTCACATGCGCGGCCTCGAGGAACCGCAGTCCGCCGTACTTGCGGTAGGGCAGGTTCCGCCGCGTCAACTCGATCTCCAGGTGGTCCGAGTGGTCGGCGGCGCGCATCAGCACGGCCATCCGGCGCAGCGGAATGCCCTCCTCGTAGTGGCGCAGGATCGTTTCGGCGACCCAGCGGCTCTGCGCGGGCTCGTCGCGGCACGTGACGAGGTCCGGCCGTGCGCCGCCCGGCCGCACGGCGCGCAGGGTCTTGGCGAAGCCCTCGGAGGCGCCGGCCAGGACGCGGTTGGCGGCGTCGAGGACCGGCTGGACCGACCGGTAGTTCTTCTCCAGCGTGATCGTCACCGTGCCGGGAAACTGCCCGGCGAAGCGGAGCATGTTGCGGACGTCGGCGCCGCGGAAGCGGTAGATGCTCTGGGCGTCGTCGCCGACGACGGTGAGGTTCCGGTGGGTGCGCCGCATGCCCCGGAGGATGTCCGCCTGGACGGCGTTGGTGTCCTGGTACTCGTCGACGAGCACATGGTCGAAGCGTCCGCCCAGGCGTTCGGCCAGGCCCGGATCGGCGGTCATCTCGCGCCAGTAGAGAAGGAGATCGTCGAAGTCGAGGACGTTGCGGGCCTGCTTCCGCTCGACGTAGGCGGCGAAGAGCTTCTTCAGGTCCGCCTCCCACGCGGCGCACCAGGGGAAGGTGGTCTTCAGCACGTCGGCGAGCGGGGCGTCGGTGTTGACGCAATGGGAGTAGATCGCAAGGCAGGTGGCCTTCCGCGGGAACCGGCGCTCGCGGGCGGACAGGCCGAGGTCGTGGCGGACGACATCGACGAGGTCCGCCGCGTCGCCGGGGTCGATCACGGTGAAGTCCGGGTCGATGCCCGCGGCGCGGCCGTGGATGCGGAGCAGCCGGTTGGCGATCGCATGGAAAGTGCCGCCCCAGACGCGGCCGGTGGTCTCGGGACCGCGCCGGATCGCGGCGCCGGCGCGCTCGAGCATCTCCGCGGCGGCGCGGCGGGTGAAGGTGAGGAGCAGGATGCGCTCCGGGTCGGTGCCGGTGGCGATCAGGCGCGCGACCCGGCCGGCGAGGGTCCGGGTCTTGCCGGTGCCCGCGCCGGCGACGATCAGCAGCGGGCCGTCGCCATGCAGCACGGCCGCCCGCTGGGCGTCGTTGAGGTCCCGGAGCCAGGGGGGATCCGCCGGTGGATCGGCCCGTTCAGGCGGGCGGTTCATTCCAGTTCCGGGGGGATGTCGAGCCGCCGGAGGATCGCGGTCTTGTTCGGCAGCTGGTCCAGGGCGGCCTCGAAGACGGCGTCGGATTCGATCCATTTCCGCAGGTCCCGGGGCCTGCGGGAGACGAGATCGGCGTACAGGGCCTGGGCGTCCGTGGTCTTGCCGGACAGCGCCAGGGCGCTGGCCAGAAGGAAGTCGATGACGGCCTCGTCCGGCGCGAGCTCCTTGGCGCGCCGGATGACGGGCAGGGCCTCGTCGAACCGGGCGCTCCGGAGCAGGACGTGGCCGAAGCTGACCCACGCCTGCGCCAGCCCCTCGTGCTCGGCCAGGATGCGCCGCCATTCCTCGATGGCGGCGTTCCGGTCGCCACGGTTCTCCAGGGCCTCCGCCATGGCGGTCCGGACGCCATACCCGTTCGCGCCCAGGGCCGCGGCCTCCCCCAGGTGCCGGGCGGCGGCGGCCCAGTCCTGCGCGCCGCGGGCCGTGGCGGCGGCCTCGAGCGCGGCGCGGATGCGGTCGACGTTGGGCGAGGCCTCCGGCCCCAGGATGTCGGCCACCAGCCGCACGTAGCCGTCGGCCCCGACGATCCGGGCCAGGTCGATGCGATCCGAGTTCAACCACTGGGTGACGGCCAGGAGCTCGTCGAACGGCCGTTGCGCCCAGTAGGAGCGGGAGGACTGGAACCGTTCGGCCGAGAGCTGCAGGCAGGCGCGGTGGAAGCGGAAGGGCATGAAATCGGGCGCGAGGGCCTCGCCGGCGGACAGGAAGCGCTCGGCCTCGTCCATGCGGGAGAGCCGGAGCAGGACGGCGACGAACGCGGCGGTGTGCTGGAGATTGGCGGGGTCGAGTTCGAGGTAGCGCCGGAAATAGTTCGCCGCCGCGTCCAGGTCCCGGGTCTGGGAGGCGACCATGGCGGCCAGGCTCAGCAGCCGGGGCTCGTCGGGGGCATAGGCCAGGCCGTCGCGGATCTCCAGCGTGGCCTTCATCGGATCCGACTGCCGGACGTACTCCAGGGCGCGGGCATAGTGCTTCTGCGCCTGGTCCCGCTCCGGCGCCGTGGGCGGCGGGCTCTCGAGGGGGCGCCGCAGGAGACGGCCGGCGCGGGAGTCCATGTCGACCGAGAGATCGGGGGGTGCGATGCGGATTCCCGGCTTCGGATCGAGAAGGTCGACCGCCATGCCGTCGACCAGGATGATGGTGCCCCCGGCCGCCTCCTGTTGCGCGGCGGCGGCCGTTGCCGTGAGGATCCCGGCCACCGCGAGCCCCCTGGAGATCCCGCGACTCATGATCCGGCCAGGGCCTCCAGCATGGCGGCATCGACCTCCGCCAGCGAATCGGTCACACGGTCGGCGGCCGCGAGATCGGCGCGGTCATGGGTGGTGGTCACGGCGAGCACGCGCAAACCCGCGCCGCGGGCGGACTCGATGCCGGCGGGGGTGTCCTCGACGGCGACCCCCGCGGGCGGGACGCCCCGTCCGCCCGCCCGCTCGTGGAGCCGTTCCCGGGCGAGGCGGTAGCAGGCGGGGTCGGGCTTGCTGGCGTGCACGTCCTCCGCCGTGATGATCGCGGCGAAGCGGTCCTCGAGGCCGGCGGACCGGAGGATCGGATCGATATCACTGTGGAGGGCCCCCGTGCAGAGCGCCAGGCGCGCCCGCGGGCGGAGGCCGTCCAGAAGCTCGCGCACGCCGGGATACAGGGGGGGCGGTTCGGATTCCACCCGGCGGGCGAACCGGCGCGCCTTGGAGGCCACGAGGTCCAGAAGCCGCGCCGGCGGCAGATCAAGGCCCGCCCGCCGGTGAACGAGCCGGAACACGTCGCGATCGTCGTAGCCGATGTACTCGGCCCGGTAGGCCTCCCAGGAGAACCCGAGCCCCAGCGGACCCAGGACATCCTGGTATGCGCGATGATGGAGGCGCTCGCTGTCGGCGATGACCCCGTCGAAGTCGAAAAAGACGGCGAAATCCATGAACCCCTGTCGCGCGGGCCCGACGCCGCGCCGCGGCGGGGAACCTATCACCGGGCATGCCCTTCAGCAAGACGGGCCGGGATGGGTGGTGGGCGGTGCAGGGCTCGAACCTGCAACATTCACGGTGTAAGCGTGACGCTCTAGCCATTGAGCTAACCGCCCCCCGGAGGCGGACACTGTACAGCGGCCGATTCTCAACCCACAAGGCGCGAATCCGCGCCGGGCGCGGGGCCCTCGCCGCCGTCCGGTCCGGGCGGGTCCGCCACGGGGAGGCGGATGGTGAAGACGCTGCCCTCGCTCTCCCGGCTCTCGACGGCCACGGTGCCCCCGTGGGCCTCGACGATGGCCCGGACGATCGCCAGTCCCAGGCCGGTCCGGCCGTCGGCGCGCGCGCGGGAGGCGTCGGCCCGGTAGAAACGCTCGAAGATGTGCGGAAGGTCGGCCTCTGCGATCCCGAGACCCGTGTCGCCCACCGTGAGCACCGCGTCGCCGGACTCCCTCGCCGTGCGGACCGTCACGGTTCCGCCGTGCCGGTTGTAGTGGATGGCGTTGGACACGAGATTCGCCGCGACCTGCGCGAGCTGCCCGGCGCGGCCCCGGCAGAGAACCGGGACCAGGTCCGCCTCGATGCGCACCGACCGTTCGGCGGCGAGGGGTCGAAGCAGGTCCACTGCGTCCGCCGCCACCCGGTCGAGGGGGACCGGCTCGGGGGCGGCCTCGGCCGCGCCGGAGTCCAGCCGGGCCAGCGTCAACAGGGATTCGGTCAGGTGCCGGAGCCGCTGCGCCGCGCGACGGCAGGCCTCGGTCGCCTCGCGGTACTCGGCGGGGGTTCGCTCGCGGGCGAGGATGGTCTCCGTCTGCGCCAGGATCACCGCCACGGGAGTGCGGAGCTCGTGCGAGGCGTCGGCCGTGAACCGGGCCTGGCGGGCGAAGGCCTCGCAAAGACGGTCGAACGTGGCGTTCAACACGTGCGCCAGCCGGCCCAGCTCGCTGTCGGTCTCGGCGAGCGCGATCCGCTCGTCCATGGCGCCGCCGGCGATCTTCTGGGCGGCGGCGCTGATGGTGTCGATGGGCCGGATGGCCCGTGCCGTCACCCACCCGCCGCCCGCCAGGCCCAGGGTCAGCACCCCGGCCGCGGCCACGGCGAGCCAGACCGCCAGCCGGCGCAGCTCCGCCAGGTCGGGGGCGACCGACCGGCCCACGACGAGCCCGAAGCCGCCACGTCCCCGCGACGCCCGCTCCCGGCGATCGCCGTCCGTCCGGAAGAACTCATCCACGAAGCTGCCGGACGGCGCGGATACGGCGGCGGGGGCGTTCGCCGAGCGGCGGATGACGGCGCCGGCCGGAGAGAAGACCACGAAGTAGTAGCCGGCATCCGGACCCTCGCCGGCCTGGAACAGAGCCTCCTGGGCGGACGTCAGGATCACGTCCGGCGGCGAGCCGGGCGCCGGAAGGCCGGGCAGCCCGTCCGGACGCAGCGGAACCGGCCGTGCCTGCGCTCCCGTCGCCCGGCCCGGGCGCGGCGCCCCGGGCATCCTCTCGCCCGGCCCCTCGGGCCCCCGCTCGCGCGGGCCGTCGCGAAACCCGTCGCGGGGGCCCGGCGGGCGGATCGACGTCGCGAGGACCGCCGCCCGCCGCAGCAGTTCCTGGTCCACGCGCCGCAGCCGGCTCTCGCGAACGAGCAGGAAGGACGTGAACCCGAAGGACGCCAGCACGACGAACAGCAGCGCGCCGTGCCAGAGCTGCAGGCGCCACCGGATGGAACGGGGAAGAAGCCTCATTCGATGCTGTACCCGTGGCCGCGCCGGGTGGTGATGAAGTCGTGGCCGAGTTTCTTGCGGATGTTCGAGACGTGCACGTCGAGCAGGTTCGAAAGCGTGTCGTCATCCTCGCCGAACAGGTGGTCGTACAACTCGGTCCGGCTCACCACCTGGGCGCGGTGAAGCGCGAGGTACTCGACGAGGCCGTATTCCCGGGGCGTGAGGGGCACCGCCTCGCCGTTCCGGCTGACCGTGCGGGCCGCCAGGTCGATCATCGCGCCCCGGACCTCGACCAGCGGACGGGGCGTGCCGGCGCCCCTCCGGATCAGGGCCCGCACGCGGGCCAGCAGCTCGTCGAGCGCAAAGGGCTTCGTCAGGTAGTCGTCGGCGCCGCCGTCGAGACCGCGGACGCGGTCCCGCAGGGTGTCCCGGGCCGTCAGCATCAGGACCGGCGTCTTCCGCGTCCGGCGGAGGCGGCGCAGGATCTCCCAGCCGTCGAGGCCGGGCAGCATGATGTCCAGCAGGACGACGTCGTAGGCCCAGCTCTCCGCCTTGAACAGCCCGTCGGTCCCTTCGACGGCCGTGTCCACCGCGTAGCCTTCGTCCCGCAGCGCCCGCACGATGCCGGCCAGCAGGTCCGGCTCGTCCTCGATCACAAGGATTCTCATGGCATGGCCCCGGCGCGCCCCATCATGCCATGGGGCGCGCCCCGCGGCACGCATTCTGCCGGGGCCGACCTGAAGGCAACGTGAAGGCTTCGGGCGCTGAGATTCGGAATGCGACACCGCCGGTCGGCATCCGACTACTCTTCCTGAAGGCTGGCCTTGAGATCGGGCAGTTTGGTGGAAACCACGTCGGCAAGAATGGAAACGTCGATGCCGAAGTACTGGTGGATCAGGATGTCTCGCAGCCCCGCGATCTTCCGCCAGTCGATTTCCTCATGTCTGGCGAGCGCCTCGACAGGCAGTTGCTTGGCCGCCTCCCCGATGACTTCCAGATTCCGGATGACGGCATCCAAGGTGCGCGGATCCTGCAAGGCTTCGCCGCGGACGCCGTTCGTATAGCTCTCGATCCGGCGAAGGCATTCGCGAATGTCATCAAGCAGGATGCGGGGATCACGCGGCATAGCGAACCTCGCGCAGAATGTTCTCGCGAAGCCGCGGCTTGAGGGCGGACTCCATCACGAGATCGACGGTACGGCCCAGCAGGCCCTCGAGATGGAACTTGAGATCCATATAGCGATCGAACGTGGGCGACGAAAGGGAGACCAGCACGTCGATGTCGCTGTCGCCGCGCTCCTCGCCGCGTGCGATCGATCCAAAGACCCCGATCTTCCTCACGCCGAACCGCTGCGACAAGCCCGGGGCCTCGGTTTGAAGCAGGGCCAGGACGCGATCGAGGGTCAGTCTGTTCTGCGGCGGAGTCACTCTGGCCCGATCCTAGCGGTTCGGCCCGGGGGCTTCAACCGCACAAAGCCTGTGCCAGCGCGAGAAGCTTCTCCCGCTTCGCGGCGAGCTCGGCGCGTTTCGCGCGCTGTTGCTCCACCGCCTCGGGCTTGGCCCGCTGGACGAAGTTCGCGTTGGAGAGCTTCGCGTCGACCTGCGCGATCCCGGCGTCGACCTGCGCGATCTGCGCCTGCAGCTTCGCGCGCTCGGCCGCCGTGTCGACGAGGCCCTCGACGGAGAGGAACACCGTGCCCAGCCGGCTCACCGCGCTCGGCATCGCGTGCGGCGGCTCGAAGGCCGCGTCGACGCGGACCGTCCCGGCGCGGGTCAGGCTGGCGATCGAGGTCCGGTCCGCCTCCAGCCGGGCGGCGGTCTCCGCCGAGGCGGCGCGGATCGTCACGCCGGCCTCCTGCCGGGGCTGGAGCCCCACGTCGGCGCGCAGCGTGCGCGTGACGCGGATCAGGTCGTGCTTGTCCTCGACGTAGGCCACGGTCGCGGCGTCCAGTCCCCACGCGGCCCGGCCGGCCTCGTCGCGGGCGACCGGCCACGGGGCGCGCACGATCGTGTCGTGCTTCGCCGCGTAGCCCATGCCGTGCCACAGCTCCTCGGTCACGAACGGCATCAGCGGGTGCAGGAGGCGCAGGGCCGACGCGAAGACGTGGTGCATCACGGAGAGCACCGTCGCGCGGCGCGCCGGGTCGCCGCCCTGGAAGGCATCCTTCGAGTACTCGACGTACCAGTCGCAGAACTGGTGCCAGACGAAGTCGTAGGCGGCGAGCGCGTAGTCGTTGAACCGGAACTTCTCCAGCGCGTCGTCGCAGGCGGCGATGGCGTCCTGCAGCTTCGCGAGGATGTGGACGTCGTCCGGCGCGAGGGCGGCCGGGTCGAGCGCGGGCGCCTCGAAGTCCGCGGGCGGCGGCGCGCCGGGCGCCTGCATCTGCAGGTAGCGCGCGGCGTTCCAGATCTTCGTCGCGAAGTTGCGGCCGACCTCGAACTTGTCGTTGGAGATGTAGACGTCCTGGCCCGTCGCCGTCAGCATCATCAGGCTCGAGCGCAGCGCGTCGGCGCTGAAGGTCTCGATGATCTGCAGAGGGTCGATCGAGTTGCCGAGGCTCTTCGACATCTTGCGGCCCTGGTCGTCGCGGACCGTGCCGTGGATGTAGACGGTCGAGAAGGGCTTGCCGCCCATGAACTCGAAGCCGGCCATGATCATCCGGGCGACCCAGAAGAAGATGATCTCCGAGGCCGTCACGAGCGTCTGCGTCGGGTAGTAGCAGGCCAGGTCGGCGCCCTTCTCCGGCCAGCCGAAGACGCTGAAGGGCCACAGCCACGACGAGAACCAGGTGTCGAGCACGTCGGGGTCCTGGCGGATCGCGGACGCGTTGCAGACCGGGCAGCGGGCGGGCTGGCCGCGCGCCGCCCACTGGTGGTTGCAGGCGTCGCAGTAGAAGACCGGGATGCGGTGGCCCCACCAGATCTGCCGCGAGATGCACCAGTCGCGGATGCCGTCCATCCACTGCAGGTAGACGCCCGTCCAGCGGTCCGGCACGAACCGGATCTCCCCGCTGCGCACGGCGGCCGCGGCGGGTTCGGCGAGGGGCTTCATGCGGACGAACCACTGCCGCGACAGGCGCGGTTCGACGACCGTGTGGCAGCGGTAGCAGTGGCCGACGGCGTTGACGTGGTCCTCGATCCTCTCGATGAGCCCGTCGCGTTCGAGGTCGGCCAGCAGGCGTTTGCGGCACTCGAAGCGGTCGAGGCCCGCGTAGGGGCCGGCGGTCTCGTTCATCACGCCGTGGTCGTCCATGACGTTGACCGGCGCGAGGTCGTGGCGGCGCCCCATGTCGAAGTCGTTCGGATCGTGCGCGGGCGTCACCTTGACGAGGCCGGTGCCGAACTTCGGGTCGACGTAGTCGTCCTGGATGAACGGGATCTCGCGGCCGAGGGCCGGAAGGATCAACGTGCGGCCGGCGAGGTGAAGGTAGCGTTCGTCCTTCGGGTTCATCGCGACGGCCACGTCGCCGAGCAGCGTCTCGGGGCGCGTGGTCGCGACGACGATCCAGTCGTTCGGGCCGCCGTCCTTGAGGCGGTAGCGGATGTGGTAGAGGTGTCCGTGCGACTCCTTGTGCTCGCTCTCCTCGTCGGAGAGGGCGGTGGTGCAGCGGGGGCACCAGTTGACGATGTAGTCGCCGCGGTAGATCAGGCCCTTGTCGTAGAGGCGGACGAAGACCTCCTCGACGGCGCGGCTGAGGCCCTCGTCCATCGTGAACCGCTCGCGGTCCCAGTCGCACGAGCAGCCGAGGGTCTTGAGCTGGCGGATGATCGTCCCGCCCTTCTCCGCACGCCACTCCCAGACCTTCTCGATGAACGCGTCGCGGCCGAGGTCGTGCCGCCGCTTGCCCTGCTTCTTGAGCTCGCGCTCGACCACGTTCTGCGTCGCGATCCCCGCGTGATCCGTGCCCGGCACCCAGACCGCGTTGCGGCCGCGCATCCGCTGCCAGCGCGTGAGAACGTCCTGGATCGTGTTGTTCAGGGCGTGGCCCATGTGCAGGATGCCCGTGACGTTCGGCGGCGGGATGACGATGCAGAAGGGCTCGCCCCCGCGCGAGGCGTCCGAGTGGAACAGCCCGCGGGCCAGCCACTCGGCGTACCACTTCGACTCCACCTGTTTCGGATCGTAGGTCTTGGGCAGTTCGCTCATGGGATTCCGTCCGTTCGCAAACGCGCCAGCCTAGGCCAATCGCCCCCCCCGCCGCAATCGCAATCCGCCCGGCCCGAGGGGCAAGTGCAGGGCCCTCCTGACCCGCCCCCCGGCATGCGCCGGCCGGGGCGGGTCGTTTTCGGCCGGTTTCCGGCGGGTTGGACTTGAAAACCGGGCGACCGAACCCGTATAGTCTGCGGTCTTTCATCCGCGTCCGCGGTCCGGAAGGAGTCCATTCATGGCGGAAGAACTGAAACACCTGATCGAACGCATCCAGAAGGAAGCCGTCGAGAAATCGGAAAAGGATGCGGCTCAAATTGTTGCGCAGGCCAAGGAGAAGGCGGCCGCGGCGGTCAAGGATGCCGAGGCGAAGGCCAAGGCCATCCTGGAGAAGGCGGAGAAGGACTCCCAGGTCTTCGTCGAGCGCAGCCAGCGGACGCTGGAGCAGGCGGCCCGCGACCTGTTGATCACCGTCGGCCAGGGCATCGAGAACATCCTCGAGGACATCGTCGGCGAGGCGGTCAAGGATGCCATGGACGCCGAGATGCTCAAGCAGATGATGCTCAAGATCGCGCAGGTCTACGCCACGCAGGGCGGCGCGGAGAGCCGGATCGAGTTCCTGATCGGCGAGAAGGACCAGGCGCAGATCGTGCAGTTCTTCGCGGACCAGTACCGCCAGCACCTCGTGCAGGGGCTCACGATCCGGGCCGAGAGCGGCATCGCCGGCGGGTTCCGCGTGGCGCTGAAGGACGGCCATATCTACCACGAGTTCACCAAGCCGGCGATCGCCGAGGCGCTCTGCAACTTCCTGCGGCCGCACCTGGCGGAGATCGTCCACCGCGCGGCCCGCGAGGCCGGCGACGGGGAGCAGGCCAAGTCGTAACGACCGGACCGGACGTGAACTACACCTATCTCGCCGCCAGCCTTCCGACGCTCGTGTTCGGCGCCCCGCCGCCCTTCGGCGTCGCGGAGTTCCGCGCGAAGTGCGAGGGTGTGCTGTCGCGGACCGACCTGGCCGCGCTCGACGCCCTTCTCGCCGGCGCGCCGGCGCCCGGGGTGCGGTTCGTCGCGGAATGGCAGGCGCGGGAAACGCAGCTTCGCAACGGCGTGGCGCGTGCGCGCGCGGCGCATCTGGGCGTCGAGGCGCGGCCCTACCTGCGGGACCACGCGGGGTGGGACATGACGGTGGCCAAGGCCGTCACCGACGCCTTTGCGAAGCCCAACCCGCTTGAGCGGGAGCAGGAACTGGACCGCTGCCGCTGGCGGACCGCCGAGGACCTCGCGCGGTTCGAGCCGTTCGGCCTGGCGGCGGTCCTGGCCTTCGCGGTGAAGCTGGGCATTGCCGAGCGGTGGGCGGGGCTTGCCGACGAGGCGGGTGGGAAGCGGGTCGAGGATTTCGTCGGCGCGGCCGGCGCCGAATCGGGAACGAAACCATGAGCGAAAACATCGGCAGGATCGTGGGCGTCAACGGCAACCTCCTCACGGTGGAGTTCGAGAAGCCGGTCGTCCAGAACGAAGTCGCCTACGCGGTGCTCGGGGAGAGCCGGCTGAAGTCCGAGGTGATCCGCATCCGCGGTCGCTACGCGGAGCTCCAGGTCTTCGAGGACACGACGGGGCTCAAGGAGGGCGACCGCGTCGACTTCACCGGCGAGCTGCTCTCGGTCGAGCTCGGCCCGGGCCTGCTGACGCAGATCTTCGACGGCCTCCAGAACCCGCTGCCGAAGCTGGCGGAGGAGTGCGGCTTCTTCCTGCAGCGCGGCCGCTATCTCGAGGCGCTGCCGCGCGACACGAAGTGGGCGTTCACGCCCGCCGCGAAGGCCGGGCAGACGGTCACCGCGGGCGAGGCGCTCGGGGCCGTGCCGGAGGGCATCTTCCAGCACCGGATCATGGTCCCGTTCGGGCTTCGCGGGCAGCTGACGGTCGAGGAGATCGCGGCGTCGGGCGAGTACGCGGTGGACCAGGTCGTCGCGAAGCTCCGCGACGCCGACGGCGGCCTGCACGAGGTCCGCCTGATGCAGCGCTGGCCGGTCAAGATCCCGATCCGCGCCTACGCCGAGCGCCTGCGCCCGAGCGAGCCGCTCGCGACGAAGGTCCGCATCGTCGACACCTTCTTCCCGGTCGCGCGCGGCGGCACCTACTGCATCCCCGGCCCGTTCGGCGCCGGCAAGACCGTGCTGCAGCAGATCACGAGCCGCTACGCCGATGTCGACATCGTCATCGTCGCCGCCTGCGGCGAGCGGGCCGGCGAGGTCGTCGAGACGCTGCGCGAGTTCCCCGAGCTGACCGACCCGCGCACCGGCAAGAGCCTGATGGAGCGCACGCTGATCATCTGCAACACCAGCTCGATGCCGGTCGCGGCGCGCGAGGCGTCGGTGTACACGGCGGTGACGATCGCCGAGTACTACCGCCAGATGGGCCTCAACGTGCTGCTGCTGGCCGACTCCACGTCGCGCTGGGCGCAGGCGCTGCGCGAGATGTCCGGCCGCCTCGAGGAGATCCCGGGCGAGGAGGCCTTTCCGGCCTACCTCGAGTCCGTCATCGCCTCGTTCTACGAGCGCGGCGGGATCGTGCGGCTGAAGGACGGCTCGCTCGGCTCGGTCACGATCGGCGGCACGGTGAGCCCGGCCGGCGGCAACTTCGAGGAGCCGGTGACGCAGAGCACGCTGAAGGTGGTGGGCGCGTTCCACGGCCTCTCGCGCGAACGGTCCGACCAGCGCCGCTACCCGGCGATCCACCCGCTCGAGTCGTGGAGCAAGTACGACGGCGTCGTCCCGGGCGAGCAGGTCGCCCTCGCGCGGCGCATGCTGATCCAGGGCAACGATGTCAACCAGATGATGAAGGTGGTCGGCGAGGAGGGCACCTCGATCGACGACTTCACGGTCTACCTGAAGGCCGAGTACGTCGACGCGGTCTACCTCCAGCAGGACGCCTACCACGCGGTCGACGCGGCGACGCCGGCGGACCGGCAGACCTACGTGTTCGACCGGATCGTGAAGATCCTGAAGACCAGGATGGCCTTCGACTCGAAGGACGCCGCGCGCAAGTTCTTCCAGCACCTGACGCAGGCGACGAAGGACTGGAACCGCGCCGAACAGACGAGCGACGAGTTCCGCGCGCTCGAGGAGCGCATCGAGAAGATGGTCGCGGAGGTGACGGACTATGCATAGGGTGTATCACCGGATCGAACGCATCGCCGGCAACGTCATCACGGTGCAGGCGACGGGCGTCACCTACCGCGAGCTCGCGCAGGTCACCTCGGGCCAGGGCACGTCGCTGGCGCAGGTCATCCGCATCGAGGGCGGCCGCGTCGACCTCCAGGTCTTCGCCGGCAGCCGCGGCGTCTCGACGGACTCGCAGATCCGCTTCCTCGGCCACACGATGCAGGTGCCGTTCTCCGAGTCGCTGATGGGCCGCATCTTCACCGGCAGCGGCGTGCCGCGCGACCGGGGCCCGGCGATCCACGAGAACCTGATCGAGATCGGCGGGCCGTCGGTCAACCCGGCCAAGCGCATCATCCCGCGCAACATGGTCCGCACCGGCATCCCGATGATCGACGTCTTCAACACGCTGGTCGAGTCGCAGAAGCTGCCGATCTTCTCGGTCGCCGGCGAGCCCTACAATCCGCTCCTCGCGCGCATCGCGCTGCAGGCCGAGGTCGACCTCATCATCCTCGGCGGCATGGGGCTCAAGCACGACGACTACCTCTTCTTCCGCGACACGCTGGAGAAGGAGGGCGCCCTGTCGCGCTCGATCCTCTTCATCCACACCGCCGCCGACCCGACGGTGGAATGCCTCCTCGTGCCGGACATCTGCCTCGCGGTCGCCGAGCAGTTCGCGCTGCAGAAGAAGCGCGTGCTGGTGCTGCTGACCGACATGACGAACTTCGCCGACTCCATGAAGGAGATCGCGATCACGATGGAGCAGATCCCGTCGAACCGCGGCTACCCCGGCGACCTCTACAGCCAGCTCGCCGCGCGCTACGAGAAGGCGGTCGACTTCGACACCGCCGGCTCCATCACCGTCCTCGCCGCGACGACGATGCCGGGCGACGACGTGACCCACCCCGTGCCGGACAACACCGGCTACATCACCGAGGGCCAGTTCTACCTGCGCAACGGCCGCATCGAGCCCTTCGGCTCGCTGAGCCGCCTCAAGCAGCTCGTGAACTCCAAGACGCGCGAGGACCACCGGACCATCATGAACACGATGATCCAGCTCTACGCGTCGTACAAGGAGACCCTCGAGAAGCAGTCGATGGGCTTCCGCATGAGCGCGTGGGACCGCAACCTCCTCAAGTACGGCGAGCGGTTCGAGGCGGAGATGATGGACCTGCGCGTCAACATCCCGCTCGAGCAGGCGCTCGACCTCGGCTGGCAGATCCTGGCCGACTGCTTCGCGCCGGAGGAGACCGGAATCCCGAGCAAGCTCACGCAGAAGTTCTGGCCGAAGAAGGCAAGCGCGGTCCCAGCGTAGGAGAGGTTTCAGGTGTCAGGTGTCAGGTGTCAGCACGAGGCGGAGGTTGCCGGCCGGTCCGGTCTCCTCGTCTTCTTTGCGCCTTTGCGTCTTCTTGTTCCTCCCGCCTTCCTGACACCCGACACCTGACACCCGACACCTCCTTCCCTCCATGGCCAAGATCAAACATACGAAGAACGAGCTGAAGGCCCAGCGGGACGCGCTGAAGCGCTTCCAGCGCTACCTGCCGACGTTGCTCCTCAAGAAGCAGCAGCTCCAGCTCGAGGTGCGCGGGCTCGAGGCCAAGGTCGAGGCCAAGCGCGGCGAGGAGAAGGCCGCGCGCGAGCAGCTCGCCGCGTGGGTCCGGCTCTTCGCCGAGCCGCTTCCCCTCGATTCGTTGCTCAAGATCGGAGCGGTGAAGCGGTCGACCGGCAACATCGCCGGCGTCGCGATCCCGGTCTTCGAAGGCATCGAGTTCGAGCGCGCCGTGCCGGACCTCTTCGCCACGCCGGCCTGGACCGACGACGGCCTTTCGATGCTCGAGACCCTCGCCCGGCTGCGTGCCGAGCGCGAGGTGATCGAGGAACAGCTCCGGCGGCTGGCCGAGGAGCTGCGCACGACGACCCAGCGCGTGAACCTCTTCGAGAAGGTCAAGATCCCGGAGGCGAAGGACAACATCCGCGTGATCCGGATCTTCCTCGGCGACCAGATGACCGCCGAGGTCGCACGGTCCAAGATCGCCAAGGGCAAGTCCGTCGAGAAAGGCACCGCGGCATGATCGTGCCGATGAAAAAGGTGACGGTGCTCGTCCTGGAGAACGACCGGGACGCGGCGCTGGAGTACCTGCGGGAGATCGGCGTCGTGCACGTCGAGGCCGTACGCGCGGCCGAGACCGACGACGTCGAGACCGCCCGCAAGGAATTCGAGTACGTCCAGCGCGCGCTGGAGGTGCTTCCCTCCGCCCCGCGGTCGACCCCCTCGGGCCGCAGTTCGATCGATGTCGTGCGCGCGATGTGGACGATCGTCCACGAGCGCAAGGAGATCGCCGAGGAGGCCGAGAGCCTGCGCATC
>CAYODK010000020.1:0-47605 GCA_964402695.1 uncultured Verrucomicrobiota bacterium | reverse complement strand
GACGCCGGGATCGCCGCGGCCGGTCGCGCGCAGGTGCAGCGCGGCCGTTCCGCCCTCGCCGACGCCCGCCTCGACAGAGGAATCCTCGTGCGTCCCCTGCCAGACCCAGTTGTTCGTGCCGGCCTCGAAGCCCGGATTGCCGACAACGTTCGTGCCCACCGCCTGCGGGATCACCTCGACGGTGTCCACCAGGCACTCCCCCGCGCCCAGGGCGATGATATTGAACTGGCTCGCAGCATAGGATCCGTTCCCGTGGTCGAGGACCCCGGTGTGCTCGATCGTCATCCAGCCGCTCTTCGCCGTCTCGTCGCTGTCCGCCCAGTTCGGCCCGAGCCGGTTGTCGGCCATCGGGTCCACCAGTTCCAGGCTGCTTCCGCCGCCGTCCGACCACTGTCCCCACCGGCCCCCGTCGCTGTAGTCGACCTCGTCGACGACGATGTGGACGAGGTTGGTCGTCGGCTGGCCGAACTGGTTGGTCGAGATCAGTTGCTCCGGCATCTCGAGCGCGACCCGCTCGCCGCCGTCGGCAAGCGCACCGGAGAAGTCGCCGAGGCAGTTGGCCGCCGTCAGGCCGGCGTAGTTTGTGCGCAGGCGCGCGGCGTCGGCCGCGATCACGAGATGGCCGCCCACCGCGATCGTCGTCCCCGCGGGGAGGTTGAACGAGATGCCGCCGCGGATCCTCCAGCCGCCGACGTCCGCCGGCGCCGCGCCGCGGTTGAAGAGCTCGATATACTCGTCGTTCCCATCCTCGGTGATCGGATGGTACATGATCTCGTGGATCACGACGTCGCGCACGAGCAGGCCCGCGTTCCGCGCACCGGCGGTGGGCGAGAGCAGTTCGCCGGTCGAGGGGTTTCCGTCGGGGAAGCGCCCGGATGACACGCCGTTGGCCTGGGGGCCGAAGGCGACGGCGTCGACCACGCGCCCGCCGTCCGGCGCGCGCAGCAGCAGCGTCTCGCCGGCGGCGTCGAGGGCGAAGCCGAGCTGTGCCTGCGTGAACGCGACGAAGCCGCGCGCGGGGATCGTGGTGCCCGGCGGGATCTGGAATTTGTTCGTCGCGTTGTCGTCGGTCAGCCAGCAGCCGCTGATGTCGACCGCGTTGGTGGCGTGGTTGTAGAGCTCGATGAAGTCGACCTGCGGGTCGTCGGTGTGCGCGAGCCACTCGTTGATCAGCACGCTACGGAAGGCGTTCGTCGCGGGCGGATCGGCGGCGCCGGGGGAGCCGCCGGGGAACTCGCTCGCGGCCCAGGCGACGGGCTGGCCCTCGCCGTGCGAGGGCCGCGCAAGGACGAGCGAGTGACCGGCGCCGTCCGCGGCGGCGGGCCAGGGCGGCGCGTCATCGTACTCGACCTCCAGCAGCACGGCGTCCATCGTGTCCAGCAGTCGGACGACGCCCCCGCCGTTGGACAGGCGGTCGAGGCTTCCGCCCAGCACGTTCGTGAGCCCGTAGACCGCCGCGACATCCGCCGGAACGGGCGCGACCACGAGATGCGAGGTCGGCCCGATCACCGTCCCGGCCGGGAACGTGTACTCCAACTCGCCTTCGAGGCGGTAGCCGCCGACGTCCTCGGCCCACTGCTGCGAATTGTACAGTTCGACGAACTCCGTCTCGCGGCCGTCCGTCCGGGGCGCCGGGTTGTAGTGGATCTCGGTGATGCTGAAGGGCGACCGCCGGCTCGAAGGCCCGGGCGGCTCGGACGCGCCACGGATGCGGTCGATGTCCACCGGAATCCACACCGTCGAGACCCCCGCCGTCGAGCCCGGGAGGATCGCGTTGGATGCGGGGGACGCATCGCGGACGCCGCTCACGGTGACCGTGTGCGCGGCGGAATCGCCCAGGCCCGCGACGGCGAGGATGACCGTCCGCCCGTCGGCCAGCAACCGCGCGCCGGCGACGGAGGCCCCGCCGCTGACGGTGTAGTTGAGGGGGTTGGTCGCGCTCGCGGCGGTCACGGGCTCGGAGTAGACGACCGTGAGCCAGCCGTCCCCGCTCCAGGATGCCGCGGCGATCGTCGGGCGCGTCGTGTCGGGCACAACGTGGAGGACCGCGGTCGCGCTCGTCACCGCGCCCATCAGGTTGGTCGCGATGCAGCGGAACGTCCGGCCGCTGTGCACCGACGCGACGGGGCCGAAGGTGAACGAGAAGTTCGTCCATCCCGCCGCGACCACGCCGTTGGTGAGCCAACGCACGCTGACCGTCTGCGGGCGGGTCACGGCCATCGAGAACGTCGCGACGTTCGGCACCTCGGTCGTGCACGTCGCGGGCTGGGTGGCGATGACCGGGGGCGGCACGCCGAACGGGGTCAGCTGGGCGGATGGGATCGGGGTGTTGGTGGCCCCGCTCGGCAGGATCCACCGCACGCACAGGTTGTCACTGCCACCCCCCTCCTTGTGCAGCACCTCGAGGTAGTACTTCTGCCCGGCCGCCAGGGTGATGTTGGTCGATTCCTGGATCGGCGAGTTGGTGAAGATGCGGGGATTCGTCCAGCCGTCGACGCGCGCGATCAGTCCCTTGGTCGCCGGGTTGGTCGTCGGGCTCAGATAGAGGTTCGACGCATCGTCGCTGGCGATCGCGAAGCGGTAGGCCCCGCTCGCCGGCGCGGTCAGAAGCGCCCGCATGCGCTGTCCGTAGTTGTCCATCCAGTTGGTCGGTCCCTCGATCGAGTGGCCGATGACCTCCAGGGCCGGAGGATTCGTGAACGCGGGACTGTTGGTCAGGTTGCCGATGGCGTTGCCGGTGATGTTGGTGAACACCTCGCGGTATACGCCCGTCGACTGGGCCCGGGCCGCCGCGGGAGCAAGGAAAACGAGCGCTGCCAGGGCGGCGACGCACCCCGCGGCGACGGGCCGGGACCCGCTACTGGCGGACATACGAATCATGACACCCGGGAGCCCCCGCCCCGTTTCGAGGCAACCTAACAAATCCGCGTCGGGAAGCAAAGCCGCCGGGGCGCAGCAGAGGCGCCCCGGCGGGCTCACACAAAGACGAATAGGACGCCGAGTGCGACAACCGAGCGAGGCCGGGCAGCGGAAGCAGGAGGAGGGTGGACGGTGGAGGATGGAAAGGAGGGACGAAGACGAGGGCGGAGGGCGGCGTCGGACGCCAAGCAGGGTTCTGTTGATGTCCCGGGCATTCAAGACTTGGAAACGCCCGCCGCATCGGGTTCCAATGTCTGGACATCACGGCCTCGCGACCCGCATCCGAGCGGCCGATGTTCTCGGACACCCGCCACTCGACACCGGAGGGACGCGGCTCGCTCGATGTTGACATAGATAGGATATCGCATAGAGTTGATGCATGACTCGGACGATGATCCAGTTGCCGGACGAACTCTACCGGGCGAGCAAGGGGCTTTCGGACCGGTTGGAGATCTCGCTGGCCGAGCTGGTCCGGCGCGGGCTGGAGTACATGATCGCCGTTGCGCCGGCGGCGACGGCCGAGGCCTGGACTCTGCCGGAGGCCCGCAGCCTGGGCGGCGCGGATCCTTGCGCGGACCCCAACTGGCGGGCGGACCTCCACACGGCCGGACTCCGGGCCGCCGAGGCGGGCGTTGCGTACCGGACCGGGCGGCGGCGGACATGATCTCCTGCGACACCAACGTCCTGTTCTCCGCCTGCGACCGCGATTCGCCGCGCCACGCGGCCGCGCGGGAGTTCTTGCAGGCGCAGGCCGTGAGGACGGACTTCTGCCTGTGCGAGCAGGTGCTCATGGAACTCTACTGCCTGCTGCGCAACCCTGTCGTCTGCCGTCCCGCGCTGTCGGCCGCCGATGCGGTCGCGACGGTCCGCGCCTTCCGGTCGAATCCCCGGTGGCGCATCGTCGATGCGGTTCCCGGCCGCGGGATCATGGAGCAGGTCTGGACCCACGCGGCGGGGCGCGCCTTCGCCTACCGCCGCATCTTCGACGCCCGCCTGGCCCTCGTCCTGCGCCACCACGGCGTCACGGACTTCGCCACGCGGAACCTTGCGGACTTCGACGGCTTCGGCTTCGCGCGCGTCTGGGATCCGCTGACGGGGTGACCCCGCGGCGGCGGGGCGAGCCGCCCCGCCCTACCCGTCTTGCCCGCGAAATCCGCGGTGGGACCGGGCCGCCCGCCCGGCCGGACGCCGGACACCCATGACATCCCACCCCGGATGCACCACCGTCGGTCCCGCCCGCCCCGCCTTCTCTCTCCGCTCTCCGCTCTTTGCTCTCCGCTCTTCGCTCTTTGCTCCCAGCTCCCTCACCTCTCCGCCCGCGGGACCGCGCCGAGGAGGTGGCGGACGAAGAAATCGGCGCGGCGGCGGCGGCCGTAGGCGCCTTCGCCGGCCCCGTGGCCCTCACCGGGAATGACGATCAGCTCGAAATCCTTGTCGGCGCGGACGAGCGCGTCGACGACCTGCATCGTCGAGGCCGGGTCGACGTTGCGGTCGAGCTCGCCGACCGTCAACAGCAGCGCGCCTTGCAGCCGGTGCGCCTGCGTCACATTTGACTGCTCCGCGTAGTGCGGCCCGACCGGCCAGCCCATCCACTGCTCGTTCCACCAGATCTTGTCCATCCGGTTGTCGTGGCAGCCGCAGTCCGCCGCCGCGGCCTTGTAGAAGTCCCCATGCCAGAGCAACGCGCCGAGCGCGCTCTGGCCGCCGGCGGAGCCGCCGTAGATGCCGACGCGGGTGATGTCCATCCACGGGCGCGTCGCGGCCGCGGCCTTCATCCACGCGATGCGGTCGGGGAAGCCGGCGTCGGCCAGGTTCCGCCACGCCACGTCGTGGAACGCCTTCGACCGGTACGACGTGCCCATGCCGTCGATCTGGACCATGACGAAACCCAGCTCCGCCAGGTCGCGCAGCGTCGAGCCCGCGCTCCACGCCTTGGGCACGAAGGCGCCGTGCGGGCCGGCATAGATGTGTTCGATGACCGGGTAGCGTCGCGCGGGATCGAAGGTCGTCGGGACGACCAGGATGCCGTGGATCGCCGTCGTGCCATCGCGTCCCTTGGCGACGAACCTCTCCGGTGCGCGCCAGCCGGCGGCGAGGAGCGCGGAGGCGTCGGCGCGCTCGAGGACGCACACGAGGCCCCCGTCGGTCGCGCGCCGCAGTTCGTGGACCGGCGGGTGGTCGACGCGCGACCAGCGGTCGACGATCCAGCGGCGGTCGGGCGAGAACTCCACCGTGTGCGTGCCGTCGCCCTCGGTCAGCACCGTCAGCCCCGTGCCATCGAAGTTCACGCGGGCGAGGTGGACGTGGTACGGGTCCTGCCCCGGCCGGATCCCGCCGGCGCGGAACCAGATCTGCCGCGCCTCCTCGTCGACGCGCTCGACCTCGCGCACGACCCATTCGCCGCGCGTGATCTGCGCCTTCACGCGGCCGACGGCGAGGTCGACCAGGTACAGGTGGTTCCAGCCGTCGCGCTCGGACATCCACACCGCCTCGCGCGTCGCCGGCATCCGGTGCAGGAAGAACTTCCCCGAGTAGCAAATGAAGGTCCGGCTGGTCTCGTCGATCAGCGTCCGCGCCCGGCCGTCCGCCGCCGCCACCTCGACCAGCCGCAGCACCTGGTGGCCGCGCTGGTTGTAGACGAAGGAGAACGCGGACGAATCCGGCGTCCATTCGAGATCGTCGAGGCGCCACGGCGTCGGGAAGAGGTCGGTGGCGACGGGGATCTCGCGCGCGGCGGCGACGTCGAAGAGGTGCGGCATCGACACATCGATCGCGTCGCCGGGCTTGGCGTAGTCCTGCCAGTGCAGCACGGGCTGGCCCTGTCCGCGCGGCGACGACTCGACAAGCGGAATGCGGCGGCGGTCGCCCGCCTTTGTCTTCATCACGACGAGACGGGAGGAGTCCGGCGACCAGTGGATCGGTCCGCGGTAGGCGTCGCCCTCGCGGCCGTCCTTCGTCAGCTCACGCTCGGCGCCCGAGGCGGCGTCGCGCAGCACGACGTTGTGGCTGCGGATCCGCGCGACCCAGCGGCCGTCGGGCGACTCGTTCTCCGGCCGTCGTCGCGCGACCGGTTCCGGTGCGGGCGGCGGCACGGGCGGCGCGCCGTCGACGACCACCTCCACCGGACCCTCCTCCGCCGCGAAGAGGGCGAGTTCGCCTCCGTCCGCCTCCGCGGCCACCAGCCAGACATGCCCCGCATACGTCGAGCGGATGCACCGCGCCCCGGGCGCGATCGTCGCGTAGGGTACGCGGCGGCCCTCGAAATCGAGCCAGAAGAGGGCGACGGAATTCGTCCAGGCGTTGCGGACGCAGATTTCCGTTTCGGCCCCGCCGCCCGGGCTGCGGCGCGGGACCGAGCCGGACGCCGGGGGCTTGGGCGGCATGGCGGGCGGCTGGAAGCCGGCGCTACGCTCGCCGGTGACGGCGTTGACGAAGACGGTCTCGAAGGCGTCCGGCCCGGTGCGGACCTTGTACCAGAACGAGGTGTCGCCCGGCATCCACACGGGGTCGACGTTGGCACGGAAGACCTTGTTGCGCGTCAGCACGCCGAGCCGCCCCGCGCGCTCGTAGTCCGCCTTCGTCCCCTGCGCCGCCGCCCCTGCCGCCCCCGCGAGCCCCAGCGCCACCGCCATCCGGATTCCGCGATTCATGCGGCGCATCATAGCCGCCGGGGGCGACACAACAACATCCAACCTCCAACACCCAACATCCAACAGCTTGGAACTTGAAACCTGAAACTCCGCGTCCGACACCGTCCCTGCCTCGCCCCTCGTCCCTCGCCCCTTTTCCTGTGCTGGAGGGCCGAGCTATGCGAGGCCGGAACGACAGATCCACGGGACCGCAAGGTTCGGGCTCGCGGTAGCTCGCCCCTCCAGGCCGGGCAGACCGGAGGATGGCAGGCGAATGGGGGCAAACGAATGGGGTCGGATTCCTCCCCGCCGCCGGGAGGGCCGCAGGCCCCGCCTTCGCTGCGCTCCGGCGTGACGGGCCCGGCGGCCGAACGACGGAGCCCCGGAGGAAGCACGAAACAAATTCAGAATCCGAATCGGCAAATGCCAAACGGGACACGGGAGCCGGGAGTCGGAAACAGGGCACGCTCAACGCGGCCGTCGGCCTTCGGCCCCCGGACCTCGATTCGTCCCCGCCCGTCGAGAACGGATCGCCAACACGGCGCCCGCGCCGCGCTGCCGCCGTCAGCACCGTCGACGGCGCGCGAGCCAGCCGAGCAGGGTCGCCAGGCCGACGAAGCCGAGGGATCCCGGTTCGGGCACGACGGTGAGCGTGATGTCGTTGTCGTTGTAGAAGATCTCGAACGTGTTGTTGGCGGTGGCAACGGTGTCGCCGTCGCCGGGCAGCCCGTCGAAGGTTCCGACGAGCGAGGTGAAGCCGTCGATGATGACAAAGGACGAGCTCACCGGAAGCACGTTGGGCGTCACGAGCGACAGCGTCGCCCCGCCGAGCGTCAGCGTATCGCCCGTGCCGGACATCAGGAGCTGGTCGGCCTCACCGGCCAGCGTTCCGACGATCTCGACCGAGAATACGGAGCCCGACTGGAACTCGACATCTCCGGTGGCGGTCAGGACGCCGGGGCTGGAGCCGGGGGCGTTGGTCGCTCCGGACGCGACGATGAGCCCGCCGCTGAAGGTGCCCTCGCCCATCAGGGTCTGTCCGGCGGCGAGCGTCATCTCCCCGCCGCCGAGCCCGGTCACGTCCAACTGGGCGCCGGCGTCGATTCGCACGACCGGGCTGTTGGCGATGGAGGCGGAGCCGGTGAGCGCCAGCGTGCCGGCCATGATCCGCGTGGTTCCGCTGTAGGCGTTGACCTGGTCGAGGGTCAGGGTCGCGGGGCCGTCCTTGAGGATGCTGAGCGCCGCGGCCGGCGTGGGATCGGCGTCGGCGGCCCGGTAGGTGCCGTCGCGGATGACGCCCTGGAAGACACGGTTGGTGTGCTGGACGATCCGGAAGCTGCCCGGCAGCAGGCCGCCGTTCTCCAGCCAGGTGTCGGCCACCGGATCGTTGCCGTAGTAATCGCTCGTCGTGTTGTCGGCCTTTCCGTCGGACATCAGCGTGCCGATCGTCACCTGGCTCCCGAAGGCCTGGAGGTGGGCGTTGTTGCGCAGCACGACGACGTTGTTGGACGAGATGGCGAGCGTCGCGACCCCGTCGTGGTTCCCGAACCGCATGTAGTGCTGCTTGTCGAAGTCCGGCCCCCCGGTCCCGGCCGAGGTGCCGGTCCGGTTGCCGACCTCCAGCGACCCGGTCCACCAGGTATTGGTGCCGCCAAGCCGGTAGTACGTGATCAGATCGACCTCGTTGGTGAGCTGGGCTCCGTCGTCCTGCCGGTTCGGGTTGCCGTCCTGCTGGATGACGGTGCGGAGGCGCTTGTTCCCGCCGGAGATGTCGCCGAGGTAGTTGACGTAGTACTCCTCGCGCCACTCGTCGGCGCCGACGGCCTTGCGGTAGGACCGCGCGTCCTCCTGGGTCCAGAGCTGCAGCTCGCGCAGGTTGGCGCCGGTGTCGAAGTTCGTCAGGTCGATGGACCCGGTGAAATTGACGACGTCGTTGTGGTCGGGGCGGAAGATGCCGAGCCGGGTTCCCGAGCTGTTCCCCTGGACGACGATGGGCTGCGGCACGTCGATGACGTCGGACACGTCCCCGCGTTCCGAACGGACCTGGAAGGCGACCTCGCCGCGATCGGTCGTGTCGTTCATGCCGATCGTGACGGTGCCTGCGTTCTGAACGGGGTTATTGCCGTTGCAGTGCAACTGGAGTCGCCCGTCGTAGACGGCGAGTCCGCCGGTGAACTCGGGGCTGTGGCCGGCGATCATCAGCAGTCCGTTCCCGATCTTCGAAAGCGAACCGACGCCGGTCAGGTAGCCCGCGCCGTCCGGCTGGAGGATGAGCTCGTCGGCATTGACATCGATCGTGGCATCGCCCTGCACATCCACCGGCGCGTTCCACTTCCATCCGATGTAGGCGGAGTTGGTCTCGACCACCTTCAGCGTGGCGCCCTGTTCGAGCACCAGCCACTCGCGGAGGTCGAGGGCGTTGTTGTTGACCCCGCCGACGGCCAGCTCGAACGTCGCCCCGCTCCGCACGACCGTGCCGTCGTAGAACGAGTGGCTCGACCCGAGCACGAACGCGTTGCTGCGGGCGATCGTCAGCGTGCCGGACCGGATGTCGGTGAGGCCCTGGTAGGTGTTGCTGGCGGTGTTGGCCCCGGTGAGCACGAGTCGGCCGGCTCCCTCCTTGACGAGGTCGCCCACGCCGTTGTTCTGGCGGGCGGCGGAGAGGAGATTGTCCTCTGCGACGAGCTGGCCGGAATAGGTGACGGTGGAACCGGGGGCCACGCGGAGGGTGCCCCCGTCGCCGCCGAGCGTGATGCGCCGGTTGCCGAGGTCCATCGATCCGTTCATCTCGAGCGCGCCGCCGCGCAGCTCGACGGTGTTGGTCGCGGCGCCGAGGCGGGACGCCGAGTCGATCGCAACGGTCCCCCCGTTGATGTACACGATGCCGTCGAACGTGTTGGGGCCGACCAGGGTCGTGCGACCGGGCCCGGAATGCGTCAGGGCGACGGGGCCCTGGATCGCCGCCCCGATGATGAAGCCGACGGTGGGGTTGTAGTTCTGGACGATCAGTTCCCCGCCGGAACTGGTCAGCGTGCCGACGTCGATCGAACTGGCGCCGCCCAGCCCGTCACTGGCGTTCGCGCCGACCAGGATGCCGCCGTCGGTCACGTCCATCTGGAATCCGCCGAGGCCCATCCATGCCGCCGCATCGAACCGCAGCGAGGCGGTCTGCTGGTCCGAGCCGAAGCCCGGGTTCACCGTCACGTCGGAGTGCAGGCCGGGGCCGTACGTGTCGACGGAGAAGCCCGTGAAGGGCGTGACGTTCATCCCGGCGTCGGTCGCGGCCCAGGAGGCGCCTGCGAGCCCGTTCGAGCTGAAGACGGCCCACGATCCGATACGGCTGGAGGCCGTGTGGCCGAGCAGGATGCCGGCGTTGCCGCCCGCGGCGAGGTCCTTCTCGAAGTTGACCGTTCCGCCCTGGCGGCGCGTCACGGACTGGCCGGCGAGCGTCGCGAGGAACAGCGTGTTGGTGCCGCCCCCGGTCGTGCGCGACCGGATCGTCGAATCGCCGGCCCGGACGAGGACGTTGCTCGAGAGCACCTCCGAGGTGTGGGTGCTGGTCCCGACGTGGGTGAGGTCGCCGCCGGCCAGCACCAGTGCGGCGCCCGCGTCACGCGAACGACGAAGGCCAAGATCCGCCGACGACCCCGGGCTCCGGTCGAGCACGAGTTCGCCGCCGAGCAGGATGAACCGGCTGATGTCGTTCGACTCGTCGTAGCTGGTGTGGTTGGGCCCCTGCAGGACCACGACGCCGTCGCCGGTCTTGGTCAGCGTCGAGTTCCCGTTGCCGCGGAGCGACTGGACGATGTTGACGCGGCCGACGCTGGCCATCCCCGCCGAGGAGTTCCACCCGTTGTGCGAGTAGACCCGCAGTTCGCGGTCGAAGGTGATGCGGTTGTCGTCGCCGGCGGCGTTGGGATCGTTGAAGGTGTTGCCGATGGTCACGGTGGCGTTGTCCGCCCCGAAGTGCTCGAGGCCGATGGTCGCGGTGTTGTCGGAGCTGTTGTCCGTCGCGACCGTCCACCGCTCGGCATTGAAGACCTGTCCGTCCCGCGTGAGGAGAAGGGTGACGCTGCCCCTTGCGTCGGTCCCGGGGCCGGCGAGTTGGAAGCCGCTCTGGCCGTTGGCGAAGTTGGCGTTGGTCAGCGCCCGGGCGTCCCAGAACTCGCCCTTCCCCTCCCCCGGGTCCCCGAGGAACCGGATCGTCCCCTGCTCGGCATAGATGCGGCCGGTCGCGCGCCAGGGATTGGCGATATGGACCGCCAGTTCGTCGCCGCCGCTGGAGAGCGACGGCCCGTCGATGCGGAACCGCAGCACGTCGTTTTCCGACGAGGCGCGGTTGCTGCTGAATCCGCCCCCCTCGACGCGCGACTGGCCGCGCAGCGCGGGATCGAACGGCAGGGCCTCGCCGCCGACGATGCGGTCGCCGAAGTTCCCGTAGAGGTTGAGGATGCCGGCGGACTCCGAGGTGCTCAACCGAAGGGCGTCGAAGAGCGAGACGTCCGGCGAGGGCGTGTCGTCGTCCGCGATGCCGATGTCGCCGAGGACCGTGAGCGTCGCGTTCTGGCTGTTGATGCCGGCGCCGATCCGCGGCTCGTGGTCGATGAACCCCTGCGGGTCGTAGTTCTGCAGGAGGATGTCCCCGCCCCAGACGTTGTGGTGGGTCTCGCTGGCGAGCAGTTGCTTTCCATACGGCAGCTCGGTGGCTCGGAAGGTGACGCCGGTGATCGCGATGCCCCACTGCAGGGCGACGTAGCCGCTCCCGCTGACCACCGCCTGCGTGGCGCCGCCGAGCGCCTGGTGGTTCCGCAGGTAGAGCGTCCCGTTGGCGATGTTGACGTCGCCGCCGAACCGGTTCGCCGCCTCGAGGACGATCCCGTTCTCGCCGCTCTTCGTGAAGCCCTGCGACGCCTCCACGACCGACCGGATGTAGAAGTTGTCGCCGCTCGCATTGTGGACGATCGCCTCGCGGTCGTTGGCCGTGCCGTCGAGATCGAGAATGCCGCGGTAGAGGAAGACGCTGCCGCCCGGCCGGCTCTCGCCCGTGTCGCTTCCGGTGTCGCGGCCGAGGAGCAGCATCCCGGATTCCGAGGTCAGGCGGGAGCCGTTGTCCAGAAGCAGCGACCGGCCCGAATCGTTGGCCGCCGCGCCGGTCAGGTTCGACGCGAGGCCGAACCGGATCGTGTTGAACGTGGGGCTGCCGGTGACCCGCTTGTTGATCAGTTCGGGACTGACCAGGCCGCCGCCGATGTTGGCGTCGAGGTCGAGCGTCGTGGCCCGGAACGCGATATTGACGTTCGCGTCCACCGGGGCCGAGGCCTGGGTGATCGTCAGCGCGTTGGTGAGACGGCCGCCCAGGTGGACGACCTCGGTCTGCATGTCGAGCGTGCGCAGCCGGCCGCCGCCGTCGACCGTCATGAACTCGTCCGCGCGATTGGCGACGATGTTGACGGGGTCGACCGAGGCGAGGTCCGAACCGTCGCCCCCGAAGATCCCGACCGCGACGCTGCGGTTCACCGCCCCCGCGGCGCCGCCCGACCCGACCTGGGCCACCGAGGCCCCGCCGTCCAGCAGGTTGACCGTCAGGCGGGGGCCGGCGTTGGTCGTCCAGACGCCCTGGCGGGTGTCGCTGGCGTGGAAGGTGACGACACTGCCCCGCGAACGGACGAGGTTCGCCAGGTTCAGCGTCTGGCTCTGCGGCGTGGCGTCGTCCATGTCCAGCTCGATGTAGAGGGCGCCATAGTGGTTGGTCACCGCCCCCAAGGTCTCGGAGGAGGCCGCCGCGGCGTTGCCGAGGATCTCGATGCGGTTCCGTCCGCGCGACGTGATCCACGCCCCGTCGCGGACACGGTCGTCCATGTTCACCGCGCTGTTGTCGAGGTAGAGGGATCCGTTCCGGATCAGGTTCAACCCCTCCATGCCCGTGATCTGGCCCCCTTCGCGGAGGCCGACGCTGCCGTACCGGCCCCGGCCCCGGTCGAACTCGCGGTTGAGGTTCATCACGCCCTGGAAGTCGTTCGTGCCGGTCAGGGTCATCTCGCCCGTGCCGCGCTTGGTGAACCCGCCGTCGCCGGTGAAGGCGCCCGTGAAGACGGTCTGGCGGACGCTGCTGGTCAGGTTCCCCGCGTCCTGCACTTCGTTGTAGAACATCACCTCGTCCGCCGACCCGTTCAGCGTGACGTCGCCGCTGAAGACGCCCGGGGTCCCGTTGACGATCCGGCGCGCGAAGGTGATGAACGCCCCGCGGTTCATGACCAGGTCGAAGGCGTTGGTCATCGCCTGCGCCGGGTTGTTCGTGTTGTTGATCCCGATCATGTAGAGGTTGGGGAACTGCACCCGGTCGTTCACCGACCCCTCGTTGGGGTGCGCGACGGTGCGCAACGGGTGGGCGGTTCCCGTGTCGACGACGCCCGGCGCGACACCGATGACGATGTTCGTGATGTCGGGCAGCATCGCCAGGTCCCCCTCCAGGTTCCATTGCGCCCTGCCGTCGCGGATCAGGAGCGTGCTCACGTTCGTGACGATACGTTGGAAGACCAGGGTGCCGTCCTCGGCCTTCACCAGGCCGCGCCCCCCTCCGTCCAACGCCCGGGAGTTGGTCGTGCCGCCGTAGAGGGTGAAGGTCTGCCATGTGTCGAAGTACAGGCCCTCCGAATCGTAGACGCCGATGCCCACGTCGGTGTCATCGCCGCCGTTGCCGATGTCCAGGTTCATGTCGCCGGATCCGTGCGACAGCAGGGCCATCCGGGAATCCCCCGTGTCGAACCCCAGCGTGCCCGCCCCCCGGAGGTCGAGCTGGTTGTTCCGGTTGCGGTCGCCCCAGATGAGGTAGCCAACCGTGTTGCCCTGATCGAGCGTGATGATGGAGTTGGCGGTGAAACCATCCGTGTGGTTCGTCCGTCCCGTCAGATGGACGTACTGTCCCGCCCCGTCCGGCGGCACGGGATTGGTCCAGTTTGCCCCGGTGTTCCAGTCGCCGCCCCCCCCGGGCCCCCAGTGGTTCGTCGACACCTGGGCCGCCGCCGCCATCGCCATCCCGGCGCCCGCAAGCGCCCCCCGCCATGCCCGTCCTGTGTTCCCGTTCATTCCAGTTCTCCCGCGATGGTCGACTCCCGAACCCTTCACGCCCTTAGATTCTTCCATCGCCGAAGGCATCCGGCAACAGGGAAGTCACATTTTTTTATGGACAGACCAAGTAGTATATACCTAAAGGATGTTCTGCACTTTCCCATTCTTGAATAGGGGATTACACCTATTGCCCAAGCCGTCACCACCATGGAACTGGGGTGCGCAATGGGCCGGCAGTTCCGTCGGAATCCAGTGCACCAAACTCAATATCGTGCTTGACTGAATCGACAGTCCTTCCAGAACCAACCCCCCGCCCCGGTCTTCCGAGGATCCCCAAGCCCGAGGAACGTCGCTGGACGGACGGCTTTCAGGACCGGCATATCCGCGCCGTCATGGATCGCTTGCGGGGCGGGGACCGCGACGCTACAAGGAGGCCATGAGCACCCCGCTTCGCCTCGCCTTCGCCGCCCTGGTTGCCTCCGGAATCGCCGGCCCGTCCTCCGCTCAAGCCGGCCGGACCGCTCCGGCGCGGCCGAACTTCCTGGTCATTCTCGCCGACGACCTCGGCTTCTCGGACCTCGGCTGCTACGGCTCGGAGATCGAGACGCCGGCCCTCGACCGGCTCGCCGCGAACGGGCTCCGGTTCACGCAGTTCTACAACACCGCCAAGTGCCATTCGTCGCGCGTGAGCCTGCTCTCCGGCCGCTGGTGCCGGCAGGCGGGGGACGAGAGCCTCCGCCGTGCCGTGATCCTGCCCGAGGTGCTCGGCCCCGCCGGCTACTTCACCGCGCTCTCGGGCAAGTGGCACCTGTCGCGCGACCCGACCGACTTCGGCTTCCAGCGCGCCTTCGGCCACCTGTCCGGCGCCTGCAACTACTACCGCGGGGATCGCACGTTCCGCCTCAACGGCACGCCGTGGCCCGTGCCCGCGACGAACTTCTACACGACGGTCGCCACCGTCGACCACGCCCTCCGCTTCCTCGGCGAGGCGCGCGAGGCGAAGAAGCCATGGTTCCTCTACCTCGCCTTCAACGCGCCGCACGCGCCGCTGCAGCCGCTGGAGGCGGACTACAAGCACTACCTCGGCCGCTACGACGCAGGCTGGGACACGGTCCGCGCCGCGCGCGCCGCGAAACAGCGCGAGCTGGGCCTCTTCGGCCGCGACGTCGAGCCCTGCCCGCGCCCGGCCCACGTCCCCGCGTGGGAATCGCTGCCGCCGGAGACGCGCGCGTGGGAGGCCCGGCGCATGGCGGCCTACGCGGGACTCATCCACCGCCTCGATGCCGAGATCGGCCGCCTCGTCGCCGACCTCGACCGGCGCGGCGAACTGGAGACCACGCTCGTGCTGTTCGTCTCCGACAACGGCGCATGCCCCTACGACCGGCGGTCGGACGGGCGCGACCGCGAGCCGTACGAGCCGGACACGACGTGGAGCGACAGCACCGGCTGGGCCTGGGCGCGCAACACGCCCTTCCGCTACTACAAGCAGAACCAGTTCGAGGGCGGCATCGCGACGCCCGCGATCGTCCACTGGCCTGCCGGCCTCAAGATGAAGCCCGGCGCGCTCGTCCATTCGCCCGCCCACCTCGTCGACGTGCTGCCGACCCTGGCGGAACTCGGCGGCGCGAAGCTCCCCGACACGTGGCCCGACCGCGAGCCGACGCCGCTGGCGGGGGTTTCGCTCGCGCCGGTCCTCGCCGGGGGCGCGGCGACGAACCGCCCGCCGATCCACCTGCTCTTCGCCTCCGACCGCGGCCTGCGCGACGGCGACTGGAAACTCGTCAGCTTCCAGAGCCAGCCCTGGGAACTCTACGACCTGGCCCGCGACCGGACCGAACTTCACAACGTGGCCGCGCAGCACCCGGACGTGGTTGCCCGCATGGTGAAGCAGTGGCACGAAATGGCCACCACCGTCCTCCGGGCCCCGGCGAAGGAATGCGCGCCCGTAGCGGCGGAGGCGACGGAGCAGCGGCACCGCGAATGGACGGATTTCTCCGCCCCTGGCGCAAGCGGCGAGCGACACGCCGCCGCGAAGGAGCAGCGGGCCGGGAGGAAGGAGCGCAGGGCGATATCGGCCGGTTCGTCAAAGGCCGAGTTGCCCCGCGCCCGCGTCGGGACGAAGCTCGAGGTGGAGGACGGCCGGCTGGTCCTCCAGTGCAGCGGCGACGATCCCGGGCTGGCATTCGACCGGCTGGCCCTGCCGGGCGACGCGAAGGGCCCGTTCCGGCTGCAGTTCCGGCTCCAGAGCCGCGCCTCCGGGGCGGGCGAGATCTACTGGACGAACGATGCCGCCACGAAGCTGCCGGCGGGGAAGCGCCTCGAATTCGACGTGAAGCACGACGGCGAATGGCACGAGATGTCGCTGGAGATCCCGGCCGCCTCCCCGCCGCACGCGTTGCGGCTCGACCCCTGCGCCGGCGACGGCCGGGTCGTCCTCGAGAAGCTGCGGCTCACGGACCCTGCGGGGCGGGTTCTTGCGGAATGGCCGTAAGGCAGACGCCCGCCCAGTTGAAGTCAGTGTTGAAGAAGTTCGCGAGGCGGACGACCACCTCGTTGTCCCCCGGCCGAAGGTCGGCCTCGAAGCGCGCCGTGCCGAAGCCCTCCCGCCCGCCGGCGCGGAAGACCTCCGTGCCGTTGATCGACACGGCGACGGCGTCGTCGTGGCTGATCCGGAAAGCGGTCCGCCCGCCGTTCGGCGAGGGCCACCTGCGCCGTGCGAGAAACGCGTGGCCCATGCCGCCGAGCTCGACCTCGCCACGCACCCGGGTGCCGTGCCGCGCGAGGTAGGTGAGGTCCAGCACCGGCCCGAAGCTGCGCTGACGCATCCAGCCGGAGGTGAAGCGTTCCGTGACGCACCGGCACTCGAACCGCCCGCCCGCGTCGAGCGCCGCGACGGACGGAAGCACGGCCAGCGGGTCGCCGCGGGGCCGGTGATCCGCATCGAGCGGAACGGGCACGGGGCCGAAGCAGTCCCAATCGTCGCCGGAGGCGTTGTCCGGCCCCGTCTCCGTCGAGTCGCCGGGAGTATCCTGGTACCAGTAGGCGACGCTGCGCGGCGAGAGGCCGGGGAACGCGCCCCACCAGAGGCGGAGGTCGCGGCGGAACGGGTACGGATTCTCGAGGTGCAGCCGCTGGCGGCCGTCGTCGTTGGAGTGCGCGATGGCGTACGGCAGATGCGCGCCGCGGCCGAACCACGCGAAGGTGAAGTAGTCCTCGCCGTTGATGCCATGGAGAAACGCGGGCGCGCCGCCGGACGCGTCGATCACCGCGAAGTCGCCGCCGCCGTGATCGTGGCCGGTTGCGTAGAGGGACATGCCGATCCAGTGTCCGCGCCCCCGCACGACGAGCACCTCGTGCGGGCGGAAGCCGGTCGTCCCCGCCGTGGTGCGGCCCTGCGCGTGGAGGTAACCCCACGACGGATCCCACGCGGCGACCGGCTCGACGGCGGCGGAGGCGTCGATCCGGACCGCCGCCGCCGTGCGGTTCCGGACGGAGACGACGGCGCGTTCGCGGAACGGCGCGGGCAGGTGGCACGTGCGAACGGCGCCGCCGGGTTCCGAGTCGAACGCGACGCCGCGGAAGGGGCCGAAGAAGTCCGCGACGGTGGCGCGGACCGCCGCGTCGGCGCGGCCGTCGTAACGGATCTCGAGATCGAGCGCGCCCTGCGCCGGGGCCGGCACGCCGGGCCGCAGCGTCCACCGGCGGACGATGCCCGGACCGGCCAGGTCCAGAACCTCCGCGGAGGCACCCGGGGACACGACGGTCGCGCGCTCCACTTCCCGCACCGGAGGCGCGGCGGGCACTGAGGGCGATTCGGGGCTTTCCGCGTGAAGTTCGAGCCGGCCGTCGACCCGCGCGGCGGAGACGCGGCGCTCCCGGCGAAGACCGTCGCCGAGCCGGTAGTCGATCTGCCAGAAGATCAGCCACGTCGGTTCGATCGTCTCCATCTCGATGCGCAGGCCGGACTCGAAGGGGACGGGCAGGAAGAGGTTCCGCGCGCCGCGCTCGCCGACAAAGGCCGGAACGGGCACGGGCGGCGCGGCCATCCGTTGCGCCGCCGCGATCAGTTCGTCCGGCGTGCCCTCGATCGACGGTGCCGACCCGCCGTCGACGAAGAAGCGGAGCCGGTGGTTCCCCTGTCCCTCTCGCCAGGTCGACCAGAGGTGCGTGAGGCAGCCTCGGCCGGCGACGTCGAGGAGCGTCAGCCTCTGGCCCGGCGCCGTGTAGCAGCCGGGGCGGCGGTCCGGTCCCTCGACGAAGCTGTTCTTGCCCGGCCGGTAGTCGCGCAGCACGTGGAGGTCGCGAAGGTGGACGCTCCGCAGGAGGTCGGGGTCGGCGGCGGCCGGGCGCAAATCGGCGGCTCCGGCGAAGGCGGTGGCCACAAGGCCGGCCGCCAGCGGGACCGGCCGGAGCCAACGGGTCGGCGGCGGCATGCTCATGGACCGCACGTATACCATGCCCCCCGCGGGGGTGCGACGCCCCCCGGGAATCGTCCGCCGGGGGGTTGCCGGATTACCGGATGAACGTATGGTAGGGACCGGCATGACCCGCGCCTTCCATCGCCCGGCCATCGCCCTCGCGGCGGCGCTCGCAACGGCCTCGTGCGACCGGTCGTCCGTGACGGCCGACGCAAGGACCGGCGCGGAGATCTACGCCGCGCAATGCGCCTCGTGTCACGGCCCGTCCGGCGAGGGCGTCGCCGGGCTCTACGACGGCTTCCTGCACGGGACCCTGTCGACCGCCGCGCTTGCCCGGGTGATCTCGGACACCATGCCCAAGGGCAACCCCCAGGCCTGCACAGGAGAGGTCGCCGTCCGGGTCGCCGCGTACATGCACGGGGCGTTCTACTCGCCCGAGGCCTACGCGCGGGTCCGCCCGCCACGCATCGATCTCGCGCACCTGACGGTCGCCCAGTTCGAGAACTCCGTTGCCGACCTCGTGGGCGGCTTCCGCGCACCCTCGCCCGCACAGGCCGGCCCCCACGGTCTGCAGGCCGAGATCTTCGACGGCCGCGACTTCCGGCGCGAGCGGCGCAAGGTCGAACGGACCGATCCGGGCATCGCCTTCGACTTCGGCACCAACGCCCCGCCGGACTCCGGCGCCGGCGCCGCTGAATTCTCGATCCGGTGGCGGGGTTCCGTCCTCGCCGGGGACTCGGGCGACCACGAGTTCCGCCTGCGCACCGGCAACGGGGCGCGCCTGTGGGTCAACGGCGAGGCGAAGCCGCTGGTCGATGCGTGGGTCAGCTCCGGCGGCGAGGTGCAGGAGCATCGTGCCACGGTCCGCCTCCTTGCCGGCCGCGCCCATCCGATCCGCGTCGACTTCTTCAAGTTCAGGGACCGCACCGCCTCGGTCGTCCTCGAGTGGAAGCCGCCGCACGGCGCGTGGGCGCCCGTGCCGGCGGCCGCGCTCCGCGCCGTCTCCGCCCCCGAGGTGACGGTGGTCACGACGCCGTTCCCGCCGGACGACGGCAGCCTCGGCTACGAACGGGGCACCGGCATCTCCCAGGCGTGGGACGAGGCCGTCACGCGCTCCGCCATCGAGGTTGCCGCCCACGTCGCTTCCCGGATCGACACGCTGGCCGGCACGCGCGCCAACGCGCCGGACCGCGCCGCGAAGCTCCGCGCCTTCTGCGGCCGCTTCGCCGCCCGCGCCTTCCGCCGGCCGCTCGGCGAGGCGGAGACGGCGGGGATCGTCGGGACGGCGTTCGACGGGACGCCGGACCCCGAGACCGCCGTCAAGCGCGTCGCGATCCGGACGATCAAGTCGCCGTACTTCCTCTATCCGGAACTCTCCGTCGCGCGCGATCCCGGCCGCCGCACGGCCTCGCGGCTGGCCCTCGCTCTGTGGGATTCCCTGCCGGACGACGATCTTCTTCGCGTCGCCGACGCCGGACAGCTTGCGGACCGCGCCCAGGTCGCCGCGCAGGCGCAGCGGATGCTGGCGGATCCGCGCGCCCGGGCGAAGCTACGCGCCTTCTTCCACCACTGGCTCGAGACCGGCCGCGCGGCCGATGCGACGAAGGACGCCGCCGCCTTCCCCGGCTTCGATGCCGCGGTGCTGGCCGACATGCGGACGTCGCTCGACCTCTTCCTCGACCACGTCCTGTGGAGCGAGGCCTCCGACTACCGGGAGCTGCTCGGCTCGCGCCAGCTGTTCGTCAACGACCGTCTCGCCCGCTTCCTCGGCCTCCCGCCCCCGGCCGGCCCCGGCTTCATCCTGATCGAGGCCGCGGACGGCGACCGCGCGGGCGTCCTGACCCACCCGCTGCTGATGACCGCGCTCGCCTACCACAAGAGCACGTCGCCCATCCACCGCGGCGTGTTCCTGACGCGCAACGTGATGGGCCGGACCCTCAAGCCGCCGCCGGAGGCGATCGAATTCAAGGACGACCGCTTCGACCCGACGCTGACCATGCGCCAGAAGGTCGAGCAGTTGACAGAACCGGCGGCCTGCCAGGGCTGCCACGCGGTGATCAACCCGCTCGGCTTCAGCCTCGAGACCTTTGACGGGGTCGGCCGCTTCCGGCGCAGCGAGGGGACCAAGGCGATCGACACCGCCTCCGATTACCCCACCCCCGACGGCGGTACGGTCCGGCTCACGAACGCGCGCGACGTGGCCGCCCACGCCACGTCGAGCCCCGACGCCCAGCGCGGATTCGTGCAGCACCTGTTCCATCATCTCGTCCAGCAGCCCGCCGGTGCGTACGGCCCCGGCACCCTCGAGGCGCTCCGCGCCTCCTTCGTCGGATCGGGATTCCGGATCCGCGGCCTGGCTGCGGAGATCGCCCTGACGGCGGCCCTGCACGAACCGGCGCCCGCGGAGATCGACCAGGAACTGTAGGAACGGAGGGCACCATGACGACGACCACCCGGCGGGAGTTCGTGAAACGGCTCGGCCTTTCGGGCGCGGCCCTTCCGTTCGTCTGGGGCCTTCCCGGCCTCGCCTCGCCCGCGGCCGCGGCGCGGCCGAAGCAGCGGCTCGTCGTCGTGTTCAGTCCGAACGGGACCGTTCCGGCGCAGTTCTGGCCCGACGCCGACGAGGGCCCGCTGCAGCTCAAGCGCATCCTGGAGCCGCTCGCGCCGTTCAAGGACCGAACGCTCGTCCTGAAGGGGGTGTCGAACAAGGTCCGCGGCGACGGCGACAACCACATGCGCGGCATGGGCTGCCTCCTGACCGGTATCGAGCTGTTCCCCGGGAACATCCAGGGCGGCTCGCACACGCCCGCCGGCTGGGCGCGCGGGCTCTCGATCGACCAGGAGATCCGGAACTTCCTGCAGCGCGACGAGGCCACGCGCACGCGCTTCGGCTCGCTCGAGATGGGCGTCGCCGTGCCCGAACGGGCGGACCCCTGGACGCGCCTGAGCTACGCCGGACCCAACCAGCCGCTCGGCCCGGTCTCCGACCCCTACCAGATCTTCGAGAAGCTCTACGGGCGCACGAAGGACCGCGAGAGCGTGCGCAGCGTGCTCGACGGCGTCGCCGCCGACCTGAAGGCCGCGGCCGCCGCCCTCGGCGACGAGGACCGCCGCCGGATCGAACGGCACATGGCCTTCGTCCGCGACATGGAGGCGGAGATGAGCAAACCCGACGACGCGGGCCTCCGGCACCCGATGCCGCCGCTCGAGGAGGGCGTCGCCGTCGCCAACGACACCATCCCGAAGCTCGGCCGGATGCAGACCGAACTGCTCGTGAACTCCTTTGCCAACGACCTCGCCCGCGTCGCGACACTGCAGTACACCAATTCCGTCGGGCAGGCCCGCATGACGTGGCTCGGCATCCCCGAGGGCCACCACTCGCTCTCCCACGACCCCGACGGCAACGCGGAGTCGCAGGAGAAGCTCACGCGGATCAACGCGTGGTTCTGCGGAGAGATCGCCCATCTCGCGGGTCGCCTCGCGGAGACGCCCGAGCCCGGCGGCGACGGCACGCTGCTCGACCACACGCTGATCGTCTGGATCAACGAGCTGGCCAAGGGCAACTCGCACTCGCTCGACAACCTCCCGTTCGTCCTCGTCGGCTCCGCGCCCGGCTTCCGCATGGGCCGCGTCGCGCGGTTCGACAAGGCCGCCCACAACCGCCTCTGGATGGCCGTCGCCCGCTCCTTCGGCCACGACCTGCCCGCGTTCGGCAACCCGGCCTTCTGCGACGGCGGGGCGCTCGCGCTCGGCTGAGGCGGGGAGGACGACGGGCTGGGTGCTGGGTGCTGGGTACTGGGTGCTGGGTACTGGGTACTGGGTGCTGGGTGCTGGGTACTGGGTGCTGGGTACTGGGTGTCGGGGTGCTGGGTTGCTGGGTTGACGCGACATGGCGTTCTCACTATTGTAATAACATGACCATTCAAACAAAGGTTCGGAAGATCGGGAACTCCCTGGGCATCGTGCTGCCGAAGGAGGCGACCGAGGCGCTCATGGTGAAAGAGGGCGACGCGCTCTACCTGACCCGCGCGCCGGAGGGCTCGCTGCGCATCACCCCCGAGCGGCCGGGGTTCGCGGAGATGATGGCCATCGCGGATCGGGGCATGCGGCGCTATCGAAACGCACTCCGGGAACTTGCCAAGTGACGGAACCCGCATGGCTGACTCGCGAGGTCATCCTCGCGGTGCACGAGGAGATGATCGGGCGCTTTGGCGGTCTCTCCGGAGTGCGCGACGAGGGCCTGTTGGAATCCGCCCTGAACCGGCCCCTGCATCTGTTCGCCTGCGAGAAGCCGACCCTCTTCGACATGGCGGCGGCGTACGCCCACGGCATCGTGAAGAACCATCTGTTTCTGGACGGGAACAAGCGGACAGGGTTCATGGCCGCCTACGTCTTCCTTGGCGCAAACGGATTGGACCTCGAAGCCCCCGAGGAGGAGGCGGTCGAGCGGACGCTGGCCCTGGCGGCGGGCGCGATCCGGCCATCGACGTTCTCCGCCTGGCTCAAGAAGTGGTGCCGCCGGGCGAAGCGCCCGTGACGGAGCGTCACGGCGCGGCCGCGGGGACCGGGATCTCGACGAGCCGCAGCATGGAGGGCCCGGGCAACGGCGGCGGGCGGGGGCGGTCGCGGTTGGCCTCGAGCGTCTCCCACACCAGTTCGAACCGCGAACCCGGCGGCGGCTCGCCGGCGTCGCCGGCCGTCTTCTTCCTCATCCCCGGGAACGGCGACTCGACCTTCCCGAACTGCCGGGGCAGGCCGGGGCCGCGCGACGGCGCCTTCGCGCCCGGGATCGGGCGGAGCGTCGCCTCGTCGAGCACCCAGGTGCCCGCGCCCTTCGGATAGCGGTAGGCGAGGGTCAGGCGGCCGTCGCCGACCGGCTGCACGGCGCCGATGTTGACCTCGCAGAGGATCGTCCCGCCGCCGCTGAATTCCCAGCGGTAGCCGGTCCAGTCGCTGACCTGCACGATCGTCCATCCGTTCGTCCCGCGCCGCGCGGCGAAGATCTGCAGGTCGCCGGCCTTGTCGTACTTGTGATAGGTCAGCACCGGCCGCCCGGCGTTGTCGAAGCCGAGCTCGCGGTTGGCATTGAGCAGGCCGCCGCGCGCCGGCACGGGGTCGACGATCTCGCCGGTCCTGATCGTGATCGGCAGCGCGAGCCGGCGGCCGGAGGAGTCGGTCCAGGTCACGAGGTCGTCGCTGCGGGCGTAGCTGAGGTCGTGGTTGCTGGCGCAGTCGGGGGTGTCGCGCCAGACCCACGCGATGTGGAACCGTCCGTCGGGGCCCTGCCGCGGCGTCACGGCGTAGGCGTTCATCTCTCCTTCGCCGCTGAGCAGGGGGCCGTCGATCAGCCGCCGCCACGCGCCGGCCGTCTCGTCGTAGACGTTGTAGAGGTCGTCGCCGCTGCCGCTCGACCCGTCGCGGTAGCGGAAGACGAGGCGTCGGGCCCGGTCGCGCAGGAACACGGGATAGGTCGCCTTCTTCTCGCGCTCGCCGGTCATGCCGGGCATGCGCCGCAGCGTCGCGGCGTCGAACGGCGCCTCGCTGCGGAAGTAGACCAGCGGAACGCAATGCATGTTCCCGGCGACGTGGAGACGGCCGTCGCGGTCGAGCGCCATCGTGACGTAGTTGTGGGAATCCCAGCCGAGGGTGGAGTCGAGCTTCGTGAAGCGCCAGGACGTCTCGTCGAGCCGCCGCTGCGCGACGGTCATGCGTCGCTGCGCGTCGTAGTAGGCGACGAACTGGTGCGGTGGCTTCGTCAGCAGGCAGAAGCCGACCGGGTGGGCCGACCACACCGGCTCGAGGTCGAGGGCCTTCCCATCCGCTGCCGCCGCCGCCATCCCCGCCGCAACGCCAATGCCCATCAGGATCGTTCGCATGCTCATTCCGCCCTTGTACCGTGCCCCGACGATCCGGTCATCCACAATTCGCCCACCGCGGTCCCGTCGCCCGCGGCGGGGGCGCCGCGTCCACGATCCGGGACGAAGGACGGGATCAGGGGGTGTCGGCGGGGATGAGCGGGACCGGCTTCCCGACGCGCCCGGCCGGCCGGCAGCCGGGGCCGACACCGTCGATGCCGAGGTCGTCCTTCGTCGCCTCCGCCATTGCGCGCAGGCGGGCAACGACCTCCGGGTTTGCCGCCGCGACGTTGGCCGCCTCCCCGATGTCCGTCGCAAGATTGTAGAGCTCACCCTTCGCGAGATGCAGCTTCCAGGGGCCGGAGCGCACGGCCTCCAGGGTCAGGCCGCGGAAGTAGAGGAACGAGTCGCGCGGCGGCTTCGCCCCCGGCGTCCCGGACAGCACGGGCCACTGGTCGACACCGTCGATCCGCCCCTCGGGGACACGGCCGCCGGCCAGGCCGACGAGGGTCGGGAGCACATCCATCATCGATGCGATCGCATCGCTGGACGTCCCCGCGGGGATCCTCCCCGGCCACCAGGCGAGCAGCGGCACGCGGATGCCGCCCTCGAGCGTGCTGCCCTTGTTGCCCCGCAGGGGCTTGTTCACGGCGCGCGCGGTGCCGCCGTTGTCGGACGTGAAGAGCACGAGCGTCTTCTTGTCGAGCCCCAGTTCCCGCAGCGTGTCGAGGATGCGGCCGACGCTCCAGTCGACCTCCTCGACCCAGTCGCCGTAGATCCCGTTCTTCGACTTGCCGACGAAGTCCTTCCCCGGGTAGATCGGGAAATGCACGGCCGAGTGCGGCAGGTAGAGGAAGAAGGGGCGGTCCTTCTGCGCGCGGATGAACCCGACGGCCTTGTCGGTGTAGGCGGCGACGAGTTCCTGCTGGTCCGCGGGAAGGACGCGCTTCACGACCGTCTCGTTCTCCAGCAGCGGCAGCGGCGGCTGCGCGGCGCCGCGCAGACCCGCCTCGTCGGACGGGGGCCCGCCCGCCTTGCCCGGCCTCGGCTGCGGCAGCGGATCGCCGAGGCTGCTCTTCGATCCGTCCGAGGCCGGCCCCATGTCGTTCGAGTACGGCAGCCCGAAGTAGAAATCGAAGCCCCGCTTCCGCGGCAGGAACGGCGGCTGGTCACCGAGGTGCCACTTCCCGACGCAGGCGGTGGCGTAACCCTCCTTCTTCAGAAGCTCCGCGATCGTCGGCGAGTCCGGGTTCAGCGCGATCACCGAGGCCGGGAACAGCACGTGCGGCGTGGGGAGCACGCGCTTCGGGTAGCAGCCGGTCATCAGCGCGGCGCGCGAGGGCGAGCAGACGGGCGCGGCGTAGAACGAGGTGAGGCGCATGCCCTCCTTCGCCATGCGGTCGAGGTTCGGCGTGCGGTTGAGCGTCGAGCCGAACGGCCCGATGTCCGCATAGCCGAGGTCGTCGATGTTGATCACGACGAAGTTCGGCTTCTGCGCCGCGCCTGCCCACGAGAGAAGCCCGACCCACGCCGCCAGGATCACACCCGGAATCCGCTTCATCGCCTTGCCGCCTTCCTTCGTCCGCTGCCATCCGCCGTCTGCCGCCTCATCCACTCCGCCATCGCTTCGCGATCGGCCGTTTCAGCCGGCGCCCCGCCGCACGCCACCACCCACCGGATCCCGGATCCCACGGGCTTCCTCTCCGTCTTCCGCGCGGGCCTGGAATCGTCCGCCGAGTTCCGTATCGTCGTCATGGTTCGACCCTCATGGCATGCGCCCGTCAACCGGCGGCGCCGTCCTGGCGGGCCATCTGGTCGTTCATGTCGCGGATCTTCTCGAGGATCGCCTCATCCTGCTCGCGGTACATCTCCTGCACCATGGGGTCATGGAACGGGAGCACGCGGTCGGCGAAGGCGGTGGAGTCGAGGCGGTCGAACAGAAGGGCCTTCGCGTGCGCGAGGTCCTTGCCGTAGATGTGGTAGGAGTCGGCCTGCCAGTTGAGCCGGCCCAGGCGCACCTCCCGGCCGGCCTGCCTCGCGACGCCGTCGGCGATGATCTCGCGCGTGAACTGGACGAAGCCGAACATGTTCATGAAGTGGGCGCCCCACGCATCGTTGCTGCGGAATCGGATGTTGGTGTTGAGCCACCACACGCCGTCGTCGTCCTCGAGGATGCGGTACCACAGTGACTGCAGGCACGGCGGGTCGAAGCACGAGAGGTCGAGTTCGGGCATCCACGTGATCATCTGCGCCTGCCGTGTGTACGGCTGCCGGGCGAGCTTGTCGATGACCGCGGCGATCTGGTCGATGTCCGAGGGGCCGGCGAAGCGCGCCGCGCGGGCGGTCCCCTCGCCCGCCGTCTCCTTCCACCGCCCGTAGTGCTGGAGGCGCCCGTGGTAGGTGTACTCCCAGCGCGTGTCGGCGGGATCGTTGATGGCGCGCGTCCACGCGTCCTTGCGGCCCTGCAGTTCGAGGACGTACTCGCGCAGGTCGGCGACGCCGCCCGGGAACGCCATGTGGATCATGGGATCCGCCATCGGATCCTCGATCACCAGGTTCAGCGTCGCGTCGAGGCTGGGGGGATCGCCGGGCTTGTCGTACTGGGTCCGGAACGGAATCCCGCCCTTGTGCAGCGCAACGAGCGCGTTCTCGTATCCCTCGGCCAGCGTCCGCCCGGTCACATGCAACACGGGAATACTCTTCATCCATCGCCTCCCGCCGCGGACGCCCCACCGGCGCCCGCAGCCCGTCCGCCCGCCAGACTATAAGCCGCCGCGCCCCCGCGCAATGCCCTCGCCGGCGCCTACTCCCGGTTCCAGGCGCTGCGTTTGACGGCGCGGAGGAACTCGCGCACGGTCGAACGGTCGAACCCCGTGGTCGTCACAAGGCGGCCGTCGCTCTCCACGTCCTTGCCCGTGTAGTTGGCCCCCAGCTTCGTGGCCTCGGCCGAGTCCTCCTTGCTGGTGGTCATCTTCTTCCCGAGCAGAGCCTTCTCGGCGAGGACGGGGACCAGCGCGGAGGGCCCCACCGCGCCGAGGATCCGTTCCGCGGCATGCGCCTCGCGCGCAATCCGCAGAGCATCGGCGTCCTTCCACAGGCCCCGGCCGCCCGGTCCGCCGGCGTAGAGAACGATGTCGAAGTCGCCGCCCCGGATTCCACCCAGCGCGACGTGACGACCCGGGCCCGCCAGCGTCACCGCGGCCCCTTCGGCCAGCAGTTCGCGACGCAGGAGATCCACGGAATCCGCCTCCCGGGCGGGCGCGATGAGCAGGGCCTTCCGTTCGCGCAGGTCGTAGTAGGGCGCCAGCGCCGTCGGCAGCGTCCGGCGGCCCCGGACCGTCGTCAGCTCGATCGCCTTCGTCCGCCCGGCCAGCTCCGGCTCCAGGACCCGTGCGAAGGACTCGACGCCCGCGGTCGGCCGGCCGCCGACGTGCGTGATGACGTCGAGGGGCCGAAGCCCGGCCTTCGCCGCCGGACCGTTGGCGACGACCGTGCGGACCAGCACGCCGCGCACGTCAGGAAGCGAGTGCAGGAGACGGTGGAGACGGACGACCGGCACGACGCCGAGCCCGAGCGCCCCGTAGCGGAGCTCGACCAGTTCCCCGGCATGCTTGCCCATCTCGGGCAGCGGCTCCAGCGCCTCGAGACGGGCCTTCACCACGACCCGTTCACGGGCGCCCCGGGGGCCGCGCAGGACGGTGTAGGCGACGGCCTCGCCCGGCTTGCGGATGGTCTGTTCCCATTCGAAATCCGTCAGCTCCGCCTTCGTCCGCGCCGAGCAGGGCCGCCCGTCCACCTCGACCAGGATGTCGCCGTCGCAGAGGCCCGCCTTCTCGGCGGGCGACCCCGGCATCACGTAGGCGACCAGCACGCCCTTGTCCACGCCCAGGGAGCGCGCGAGTTCGTCGTACAGCTCGTTCGTGATGAACAGCGGGACCAGCGCCCGGACGAACCGGCCATGGACCCGCAGGTGGTCGCGGACCACGGCCGCCACGTGGATGGGGATCGTGAACCCGATGTTGTTCCCGCGTCCGGCATAGGTGTTGATGCCGAGCACACGGCCGTTGCGGTCGAACAGCGGCCCGCCGCTGTTGCCGGGGTTGATCGCGGCGTCGGTCTGGAAGACCTTCGTCTCCGTACCGAGGTCGGTCCGCTCGACGTTGCTGAGGATGCCGCGCGTGAACGTCCGCTTCAGGCCGATCGGCGTGCCGACGGCGAAGCACTGCTGGCCGACGTGCGCGCTGCGCGAGTCCGCGAACTCCACCGGGCGCAGCTTGACGGGGGCGTCGATCTTGATCAGCGCGACGTCGGGGTCCATCGAGAATCCGAGCACGCGCGCCGGGTACTTCTGCTCGTCGTGCAGGATCACCGTGACCGCCTTGGCCGGCTGGGTCGGGTCCTCCTCGTCCGAGCCTCGCACGACATGCCCGTTGGTGAGGATGTAGCCGTCCTCGGAAACCACGAACCCGCTGCCGCCGGCGCGTTCGTGCTGGATCGCGACGACCGACGGGTCGACCTTGCGGACCACCTCGTCCGGAATGTCCTGATCGGCCCCGGGCGCGGGCGCCTGGGCGAACGCCGCCGCGGAGACCGCCATCACCGCCAACCCTGCCACCGCAGCCCTCATGGCCGGCCCCCGTTTCCCTGTTCGCCGATCTTGAGATTCAATCCCTCGAAGCCGGTCATCGCCCCCCGGCGGAGCTTCACGAGGACCACGTCGCTCCGATCCCGCCGGATCTGGTCGAGCGCGCGCGCGAAGGCCTTGATGTCCGCCGTCGGCCGCCCCGCCAGTTCGAGGATCACGTCCCCGGGCATCAGCAGGCCCTGGCCGAAGCTGCTCCCGGTCGCGGCGGGGCTGCCCTTGTGAACCTCGGTGACCAGAACGCCTTCGCGCGCGAGCAGGTTCCGCTCGTACACGAGGGAATCCGTGACCTCCTGGACGGTCACGCCGATGTCCTCGGCGCGCAGCGTCTCCGGTTCCGGACGCTTCGTGAACTCCCCCGCGACCTCGATCTGCCGTCCCCCGCGCAGCACCGTCAGGGTGAACTTCACGCCCGGCGTGGCCCGCATGGTCTGGAGGAAATAGTCGCGCGCGCGCTGGCCCGACAACCGGAGCGGCTTGCCGTTGAACGCGACGATCAGGTCGCCCGCGCGCACCCCGGCCGTGAAGGCGGGACCGCCGGCGGCCGCATGCGTGACCCACAGGGCGCTGACCGGCCATCCGCGGGCCAGCGCCAGCTCCTTGTTGACCGGCTCCAGGGTCGCCCCGATCCATCCCTTCGTGCGGGACTCCTCCTCCGGCGACCGGACGCCCGTCGCCTGCGCAAGGAAGGCGGCCACGTCATCCCTCAGGTCGGCGGCGGACACGGCCCCCCACTGGTCGAGCAGCCCGACCACCTGCCCGGAGAGATTCACCACGGGCGCCCCCTTGGCTTCCCGGGGCAGACCGGAGACCAGGAACCGCCGGTACCGCCCGGCAACCTCGCCCCGCGACACGACGACGTGCGTGAACCGCTCGAAGTCGGTCGTCTCATCGGAGGGCACGACCACGACCCCCCATTCGCCGGCCGCGAGGTCGGCCCCGCCATCCAGCCGGAGAGGCTTCAGCGGCGTGTCGACGTCGACCTTGAGGACCGTCATCACGAGCGTGTCGTCGGTCTTGATCGGCCGGGCGGCCAGGGTCTCCCCGCCCACGTGCGCTTCGATGCGCTCCGCCGTGTCGGGCCGGATCAACTCGGGGACGAGCAGGTGCCCCTCCGGCGTCAGCACGACCCCCGTGAACGAGCGCGGCCCGCCCGTGTTCACCTGGAGACCCGGGATGGACGGCAGCGCGGTCGCGGCCTGCGCCTCCCGCTGGATCGTCACCAGGACCAGGCTGTCCCCGACCGACCGGCCCGCCTCGGCCACGGCCTTCTGCATGGCGGCGAAGGCGGCCCGGCCCTCCGAGGCGGACGGTCCGCCCCAGTGCGCGCATCCCGCCCCCGACATGACCATCGCCAGGGCGGCCATTGTCGAAACGTATCCTCGCACGGCACCTCTCCCGGCGACCGGTCGGCTTGCGGCGGTCGCGTTGTTTCATTCTCCCCGCCGGCACAGCCAATTGCAACCTTCCCCGGGCCACGAACGATTCAGCGCGCTTGAAACCGGCAACGTCCCGGTGAATGATGGGGCCATGCGCCCGCGGGGCGCTCAACCCGAACGACAGGAGTCCGCCGATGAATCGTCGCCGCTTCCTCCGGTCCGCCGCCCTGGCCTCCCTGGCGGCCCCCCTTGTCCACGCCCAGGCTCCGCGCAAGGAGGCCGTCCTGAACCTCGGAAGCCAGGAGGGCCGGCTGCCGGGCGCCTCGCTGAAGGAGAAGGTCGCCAACCTCGCCGCGTGGGGCGGCGTCGGCCTGGAACTCGGCGGCAATCCGAAGGGCCGCATCCAGGAGATCCGCGACGCGATCGCCGGCACGGACGTCAGGGTCAGCGCCCTGTGCTGGGGCGCGCACAAGGGCGACCTCGTGTCCCTCGACCTGGAGAAACGGAAGAAGGGCATCGAGGATCTCAAGGACGCCCTCAACACCGCCGGCGAACTGCAGTCGACCGGCGTCATCTTCGTCCCGTGCTTCAACAAGGAGAGTGAGCTTCCCCCGGCCGAACTGGACAAGATCCTGTTCGACATCCTCCCCGACATCGCCGCGCACGCCGTGAAGGCCGGTTCGCGCGTCCTGCTCGAGCCGCTCAACAAGGGCGAGACCTTCTACATCAACCGCATTGAACAGGCGGCGGCGATCTGCAAGCGGATCCACTCCCCCGGCCTCGGCCTGATGGGCGACTTCTACCACATGTCCAAGGAGGAGACCGACCAGGAGAAGGCCTTCATCGACGGCGCCCCGTGGCTCTGGCACGTCCACCTGGCCACCGGCAAGTCGCGCATCCTTCCCGCGCAGGAGGAGCACAGCTACGTCGAGGGCATGCGCGGCCTCCGCAAGCTTGGCTACACGCAGTACTGCAGCCTCGAGTGCGGCTGCCGCAAGGGGACCGACCCGATGGTCGAGATCCCGAAGGCCTTCGCCTTCCTGCGCGAGCAGTGGAAGCTCGCCGGGACGTAGGCTCCCGACTCCGCGCGGAGGGCAGGCCCGGGGTTCAGGTTCCAGGTTTCACGGTGGCATCGGAATCGGAGCGGCGGCCGTTGCCCCCGGGGGACGACGTGCGGCGCCGGGAGACCGCGTGCAGCGGGATGCCGGCCGCCAGGATGCCCAGCGCCGCCGCCGCCACCGCGGGCTTGTAGGCGACCGCCCGGACCACGAGCCACGCGCAGACGGCGCAGAAGACCGCCGTGGTGACCGGGTAGCCCCAGGCGCGCGCCGGACGCGGACGGCCGGGATCGCGGCGGCGGAGCACGCCGATCGCGACGCTGGTGGCCAGGTAGAACAGGTAGACCGGCGCCGCCGTGTAGATCAGCGTGGTGGTGAACGAGCCGAGGACCAGCACGAGGGCCATCGCGAGCACGCCCTGGACTGCCAGCGCGCGCGCCGGCGTGCCGGTGCGCCCGCTCCACGCGCCGAGCGGGCGGAACAACGCATGGTCCGCACCCACCGCGTAGGAGATCCGCGCCCCCGCGAAGATGAGCCCGTTCACGGCGCCGAGCGTCGAAACGCACACCAGCGCCGCGACCCAGGCCTGGGCGCCGGGCAGCACCGGGGCGACGGCCTCCACCGCCACCGCGCGGCCCGCGGCCAGCCCGGCGTGACCTCCCAGGGCGCGCAGGAACGACGCATTGGCCGCCACGTAGAGTCCGGTCACCGCCGCCGTGCCGAGCACGAGCGCGCGCAGGACATTGCGCTCGGGCCGTTTCACCTCGGCGGCGACATAGGCCATCTCGTTCCACCCGCCGTACGTGAACAGCACGAGGATCATCGCGACGCTCACGGGCATCGGATCCGCAACGGCCGGCGCGGCCACGGGGCCGGGGGAGAAGAAGGCGAGGCCCGTGATGGCGAGCAGCCCCGCAACCTTGACCAGGGTCAAAGCGTTCTGCGTCCACTTCCCCTGGCGCACGCCCGTGATGTTGACGACCGTCAACCCGGCCACCGCCCCGGCCGCGAGCCATCGGGCGACGTGCGGAACCGGCCGGCCCAGCCATGCCTCCACCACCGGCGCGGCATAGGTGGCGAAGGCGAAGGCCATGACGGCGATGTCGCCCGGACGGACGACCGCCAGCTGCAGCCAGCCGAACAGGAATCCGGCGCGCGGCCCGTAGGCGCGCGTCAGGTAGGCGTAGTCCCCCCCCTCCTCGGGATAGGCTGACGCGAGCTCCGCGTACCCCAGCGCACCGAAGAGCGAGATCACACCCCCGGCAAGCCACAACGCCAGCAACGCGGCCGCATCCGGCACGCCGCGGGCCACGTCCGGCGCCACCTGGAAGATCCCGGCACCGACGATGATGCCGACGGTGAGCCCGACCGAATCGGCGAGCGTCAGCTGCCGTCGCGGACCCGCGCCCGCCGCGCCGGACGTCACAACGCCCCCCGTGGCTCACCGGCCGGCGCGGCGGGAAGCACGAAATCCCAGGCACGAAGCACGAAACAAACCGGAAGCACGAAGCACGAAATCCCGAACCGAAAGCGCCCCGTTTGGAGCCTTGGTGTTTCCGTCACTGGGGCTTGCTCCGTGCTTCGGAATTCGTGCTTCGTGCTTCCGCGCCGCCGCGGCGCGGCGCGGTGGCGCGGTCAGCGCTTCTTCAGCGTCACGCCGATGCCGGACTCGCTGAGATTGATGAAGACGGTTTCGAGGGCCGGGTTCGTCGTGATGGCCTGGAGGTAGGGCGGGTGGGCCATGCGCTCGGTCATGTTGTGCGCGACGATCAGGCCGCCGGGCTTCACGAGCGGAAGGAGCTTGGTGAGATAGTCGATGTAGCCCTCCTTGTCGGCGTCCAGGAAGAGGAGGTCGATGGGCTCCTTGATCTTGGTCACCTCGACATGCGCGTCGCCCTCGACGATCGTGATGATGTCGTCCACGCCAGCCCGCTGGAAGTTGGCCCGCGCCTTGGCCGCGCGTTCCTTGTCGATCTCGTGGGTCGTGAGCTTCCCGCCGGTCGCCTTCAGCGCGAGACTGAACCAGAGGCCGGAGTAACCGACGGACGTGCCCAGTTCGACGATGTGCTTCGCGTTGATGCTCTCGGCCAGCACACGGAGGATGCGGCCGTCGTGGGTCGGCACGCTCATGCTGCCGCGGCGCTGGGTCGCGAAGACGTCGTCGATCACGCCGAGGATCTTCGTCTCGACGGCGTTCGCGGGCAGCGTTTTCGCCTCGAACGACACGCGCGGCTTCCCGGTCGCGTCCTGGGCCGGAGCGGCGGCCGGCGATACGAGGACCGCGAGGGCAAGCAGCCCGGCCGGCAGGAGTCGGATGGTCTTCATCACAGCATGGTCCTTTCGCTTGGCCGGCCTGCGGCCGGCGTGGCGGAGAGGATAGGACGGGCGCCCCGCGGTGTCGACCCGCACGTGGAGCCGATAGCCAATGGAAACAGCCGATGGGAGATCGGCTCTTGGCTATCGGCCATTGGCTATCGGCTATTCCTCCGGAACGGATTCGCCGCGCGCGATGCGGGCTTCACGCGTCCGATAGAGCGGGTGGGTCGGCGCGAGGGCGCGGATGGCGGCGAAGGCGGGGGCATGGCGCTTCAGGGCCGGACGGCGCACGATCACGGCCATCATGGAGCGGACCTCGCCCGCACTGCCGCGCGCGATGGCGAGGAAGGCGAGAAGCTCGCCCGTGGTCGCCCGCTCGAAGCCCTCCGCGATGTTGTTGGAGACCGACAGCGCCGCGCGGTCGAGCTGGTTGCGGAATCCCCCGCTGAGCCGCACCCCGGGCGACTCCAACAGATCCAGCACGTCATTGTACAATTCCGCCGCCTCCTGCCATGCGGGAAGATCCTCGAACCGCGTGTATTTGGCCATGGCGCGTGCCTCCAGTTTGTGAGCCATAGTCAGTGGCAATCCGGAGGAAGAGTCAATCGCCAATAGCCAAGCGCGCACCCATCACCCATCGGCTTTCGGCTGTCAGCCATCGGCTATTGGCGATCGGCTATTGGCGATCGGCTACTGGCTATTTGCGATCGGCCATCGGCTATTGGCGGTCGGCCAGCCGGGCCGGGGCCATGCGGGGGACGAGGGCGTGCATGATTGCCAGCGCGACCACGTAGGCCCCGCCGGCGATCGCGAAGAGACTCCAGTAGCTGCCCGTCGTCTCCAGGATCAGCCCTGCCGACTGCGAGAAACCCATGGCGGCGATGGATCCGAACATCCCCCCGAGGCCGACGACGGACGCCACGGCCTTGCGGGGGAACATGTCGGACACCATCGTGAAGAGGTTCGCCGACCATCCCTGGTGTGCGGACGCCGCCAGCCCGATGAGCGCCGTGGCGACCCACACGTTCGAGGCCCGCGCCGCGAACACCACCGGCACGACGCACAGCGCGCAGACGAGCATCGCCGTCTTCCGGCTCGCGTTCACACTCCAGCCGCGCCGCAACAGCGCCGAGGACAGCCACCCTCCCCCGACGCTCCCGACACAGGTCATCGCGTACACCGCCACCAGCGGCGGTCCCAGGCTGATCAGGTCGAGCCCGTGCGTCTGATGCAGGAACTTCGGCAGCCAGTAGAGGTAGAACCACCAGATCGGCGCCGAGAAGCTCATGCCCGTCACGAACGCCCAGGTCTGCCGGTGGCGCAGGAGGTCGCGCCACGGAACCTGCTCCGACGGCGGATCCGGCGGATCGCTCCGGATCAGCGCCAGCTCTCGGACCGTCACGCGCGCCGACTCCCCCGGCGCCGCGTACAGCCCGATCCACGCCACCAGCCACACCACGCCCGCCGCGCCGAAGATGACGAATGAGGCCGGCCAGCCGGTCCGCACCGCCAGCCACGGCACTGTCAGCGGCGCGAGGATCGCGCCGATGTTCGCGCCGGAATTGAAGAGCCCGGTGGCCAGCGCCCGTTCGCGCTTCGGAAACCACTCCGCCACCGCTTTCACCGCCGCGGGGAAGTTGCCCGCCTGCCCGAGCCCGAGCGCGAACCGCGCCACCCCGAAGCCGGCGGCCGAACGGACGAGCGCATGCAGCGCGGTCGCCACGCTCCACGCCGCCATCGCCCACGCATAGCCCGCCCGCGTGCCGATCGTGTCGACCAGGCGTCCGAACCCGACAAGCCCGATCGCGTACGCCGCTTGGAACGCCGTGACGATGTGCCCGTACTCGATCTCGCTCCAGCCGATCTCCCGCTGCAGCGTCGGCGCCAGGATGCCGAGAATCTGGCGGTCCATGTAGTTGATCGCCGTCGCGGCGAGCAGCAGCCCGCACACGACCCACCGGAACCCGCCGACGCCCCGCCCGTCGCTCATGCCCCGCCTCCCCCCGAGCCGCCGAACTCCCGCCACGCGTCGCGGAACCACACCAGCGTCTCCCACGGCGTGCGGATCGACGTGTTGCAGCTCGCCGACAGCATGAACCGGTGCCGCCACGGTTCCATCCGCTCCAGCAGTCCCGCGACGTACCGCCGCACCTCGTCGCGCGTACGGAACCGCTCGGTCTCGACGGCGCTGATGCCGCCCGTGACGATCATCCGGTCGCCGCACAGCCGCATCGCCTCGTCGAGCTCCACGTCGCCCAGCGGCGGGTAGGCCACGCCCTCGAGCCCGTCGACGCCGAGCCCCCCGAGCCGCGCCAGGTTTGCCCGCTGCCCGCCGCAGGCGTGGATGAAGAACGCCGCCCCGCGCTCCCGGCACAGCGCGGCCGTCCGCGCGTAGAAGGACGCCGAGCACCGGTCGAGATACTCCGGCGGATGAAACGCGCTGTCGAGGTTGTCCATCGCCATCATCGCCGTCACGCCCGCGTCCAGCATCTGCCGGACGAGGTCGAGCTGCGCCTCCTCGTGCGCCTTCATCCATTCCGCGCACCGCTCCGGGTGATCCTCGAGCAGGAACACCGCATTCGCCGCGCCGGCGGCGAGGTGCAGCATCTTGAGCGGACTGAACAGCTCGCCCGCGACAACGACCCCCTCCTCCCCGACCTCGCCCCGCCACGACGCGAAGAGGGCCGCATCGAACGTCCAGCGCCGCGCGCGGACGAGCCCGTCGAGGAGATCGAGCTGGCCGTCGGGATCGTCGACCAGGAACTTCTCCTGCACGAGGGTCGACTCCTCGAAGATGTACCTCAGCCGCTCCGTCAGCACGCCGCCGGACAGGCGGATCCTGCGCTCGGTGACCGTATCGCGTCCGTCGGCGAAGCGGACCCCATCCTCCGTCGCGCCGTCCCACGCCGCGTTCGAAAGCCCGCCGAACCAGAAGAGCGTCGGGTCGCAGTAGACGTTGCGGCTGAACACGTCGAGGCCGAGGTGCCGGATGACCTCCAGCTGGCTGGTGCAGTGCGCGATCTCCGGCGGCAGCAGCCCGTGGTTCCGGTGGTGCGCGAACCACTGCCAGAGGTTCGGCGCATAGACGACCCGCGACGGCCGCTCGCGTCGCAGCACGGCCTCCACCGCCGCCCGCGGCGTCGCGCCGCCGCCTCCGGCTTCCCCGCCCGATCCCGTCCCCATCCGTGGCCTCCGTGAAATCCGTGGTGGTTCCCGCCCGGGATCAGAGAATCCCGTGCCGCCGGAACGCCTCGGTGCTCGACAGCCCGCCCTCGATCTCCCGCCGCACGACGTTCTCACCGGACGCCTTCTCCAACGCGAGCCGCACGACCTCGGCCTCGACGTCGCGCGGCACGATCACGACCCCGTCGAGATCGCCGAACACGAGGTCGCCGGGCGAGATGCCGACCTCCCCGATGCGCACCGCGCACCGGTACTCCGCCACCGCCGCGCGCACGCCGGCATCCTGTGCGTAGCGTCCGCGGCTGAAGACGGGCCAGTTCTGCGCGAGCACCCTTGGCGTATCGCGGTGGAACCCGTCGATCACCGCGCCCGCGGCGCCCCGCATGCGCGCCGTCGCGGTCAGGATCTCCCCCCACCCCGCGCACCGCGGCATCCCGCCCGCCGCCACCCACACCTCGCCGGGCCGGAGCTGGTCGAGCGCCTCGGTGAGCAGGCCGAACGGTTTCTCCTGCGGCCCCTCCACGTCGACGACGCGCACCGGCATCGCTCGGCCGCACAGCTTCATGCCGTCCTTCAACGGCTGGATCGGCTGCGGCAGGAACTGATGGAACCGCCCGAGCCGGTCGAGGATGTCGCCGACGACCGGCGTGTAGAGCTGCGCGAGGATCCGTTCAAAGAGCGCGGCATCGCCGCCAATGTCGGTCATGGGGCCTCCGTTCCCGCCGGCGCCGCGATCAGCGACCAGACGATGCGGCGCGCCGGCGTCTCGGCAAGAACCGTATCCACGATGCCGTTGCGATGCGGGATCTCACGGCCCTCGCGCCGCAGCACGGCGCCCGCGGGCTCGAGGACGGCGAACCGCACGCCCCGTCCGTCCAGACGCGCCTCGACAACGTTCCCGTTCATCCGTACGTCGGTGCGCGCGCGGCCGTCGAACACCAGCATCGGCCACTCGATCCGCATCGCGTCGACGTCGCCCTCGATCGACTCCTCCACCGTCACCCCCTCGCGCCGCACCGCGTACGTGGAGCGGACGCGCGCAACGCACCCCGTGCCGGCGGGCAGTTCCGCGTGCGTCACGCGTACCACCACCTCGTGCGGCGTCTCGCGAAGCACCTCGACCGCCGGCGCGCGCCCGGGACGCAGGTCGGCGAGCCGGACCCATGCCCCGTCCGGCGTCCGCCATGCCGGTCCGGCGGCGCGGTTCACGCCATGGCCGGGAAGGTACGGCGCGCAACCGTCCGACGGACCCAACTGCGGATGCCCGCCGCGTACATGAATGCGGATCAGCCCGGTGGAATTGTACTGCCGTGGCCCCCGGTCGCCCGCGGTCTCGATCTCGATCTGCGTCCCCCCCGCATTCGCGAAGACCTTGTGGAAGGGATCCAGAACGGGGATCGCGAATCCGCCCACCTCCGCCGGCGCGGGCCGCTCGGCGACCGTATCGTCCGCGAACCGCCACGCCTGGGCCAGCATTGAGCATGCAAGCAGGTTGTAGGCCGAGTGCGTCGTGTAGGCCTCGTAGCCGTGCTGCGCGGCTTCCGGGAACCGGTTCTTCACGACGAAACCCGAGCCGTCCGGCCGGATCCACTCCTTCACGGTCGCGAGAGACATCCGCGCCGCCCGCTTGAACGCGCCCGCCTCGGCCGCACGGCCCGCGGCGCCGAGGTGCGCCGCGTAGATCTCGAACATCGCGGCCTGCTGCGCCTCGTTCCAGATGTGATGGCTGCTGCGGAAGCCGGCCGGCATCTCGCCAAACGGCGACTGCAGGAAGAGCGACATCCACGCCCCGCGTCCCAGGAGGCTGCGATAGGCCGCCGCATGCGCGTCGTCGTAGCCGAGGTGCAGCATGCCGGCGAGGTAGTGGCGCGAGAAGAGGTCGTACGGAAGCGGGTTGCCGGCTTCGTTGAACATGCCGAGGTCCGTGAAGTGGCTGCGCTGCGCGCCGAGGCACGCCTCGACGTAGTCCGGCGGCGTCATCCCGGCCCGGGACCGGAGGAACTCGCCCGCCACGTTGACGAGGTTCCAGTTGTTGGCGGCCGTGCGGACGCGGTAGAGCTTCACCGGGTCGATCCGCGCGAGACGGTTCGTCCACTCCGCTGCGCGCGCCGGCGGCGCGATCCCCTCGTAGAGCGCAAGCGCCAGCATCACGGGCCACGTGAAGAAATCGCCGTGCCCGCCCGCCGCCGTCCCCGCCGCCATGTCGCGCGTGGCCGAGTCCATCGCGAGCATTCCGCTTTCGAGCACGCCGGGCTCGCCGGCCAGGCCGCCGGCCGCGAGCGCCGCCACGGCGTGCGCGTGGCAGGGCGTGGCGAAGTAGCACTCGTTCGAGCGCACGGGGTCGAGAATCCGGCCAGCCGCGTCCTGACAGCCCCGGAAGACGCGCACCTGCCCGGCGATGACTCGAAGGTAATCGTCACGGGCCAGGCCCGTGGACCGGTCGTCGCGCACCGCGGCCTGGTTCGCCAGGAACGCGGCAATGCGGGGCGCGAGTGGGCCGGCATCCGCGGGGTCCGGCGGGAGGCCCCCCCCACCGACCGCGGCAGAGACCGCCACGACCGCCATCCACGCAGACTGGAGAATGCGCGTCACTTCAGGATGCCGGCGTCGACGAGTCGCAGCACCTCGCTGCCGGCGAGCAGGAACGTGCCGGTGACATACTCATGCGTCATCTCCGCCTTCACCGTCACGGGGCGGTCGCCGACGGGCTGGCCCCACAGCACGCGGCCCTCGGGGCTCACGCTGGCCGCCAGACCCGCCCACGCCCTGCGCACGACCGGAAGGTACGTGTCGCGGCCGAGCAGGCCGTTGCGCACGCCCCACGCCATCGCGTAGCAGAAGAACCCGGTTCCGCTGCTCTCCGGCACGCCGCCCGCGTCGGCCGGATCGTCGAGGTTCGGCCGCCACAGGCCGTCCGCGCCCTGGCTCTTCGCGATCGCGGCGGACATCGTCTTCAGCAGCCCGACGTAGCGCGGCCGCTGCGGATCGTCGGCGGGCAGCCATTCGAGCACGCGCACGATGCCGCCGAGCACCCAGCCGTTGCCGCGCGACCAGAAGACCTTCCTCCCGCTAGGCGTCGTCTGGCCGATGAACCGCTTGTCGCGGTAGAAGAGCCCGGCGTCCGCGTCGAACAGCTCCGCATGCACGTCCCAGAAGAATGCATCCATGAAATCGAGGTACTTGCGGTCGCCCGTCGCCTTCGACAGCATCGCCAGCGCGCACGCGCCGTAGAGCGAATCCGCGTAGCGGCGGCCGCCCTCGAGATACCAGACCTTCGCGCCGGCCGGCGAGTTGCTCGCCGTGGTGTTGAGCCATTCGATCGCCGGGGCGATCATCGCCGGGTCCTTCTTCAGCAGGCTCAGTTCGGCCCATGTCTCGACGCAGAACAGCCGGTTGGCGCCCTGCCGCTCGGTTCCGACCTGCCACCGGTGCTGCCGCCCCCACTCGAGGGCCTGATTCAGGAATCCCTCCCCGCCGGTCGCCTTGTGCGCGGCCATGACGCCGGTGTACCACGTTCCGCGCTCCCAGTTCCGGTCGTCCGGCTTCATCCGCGGGTTCGCGACCTGCCACGCGTTGACGCGCTCCAGCAACCGCACGATCCCCGCCCGGTCGAACGGGTCGTCCGCGGGCGCCTCCGCGGCTGCGGCGGAAGCGGAAACGGGCTCCAGCACGGCTGCGCAGACGAGGGCGCTGCCGGACTTGGGCGTCAGCGTCACCTGCACGGTGCCCGGTGCGGCGAGGGTGAGGTCGAAGTCCTTCACGAACGCCCGCCGCGGGCCGCCTGCGGCGCGGACGATGTCGATCTCCGCCGTCTGCGCCGCCGACTCCGCGGCTCGGGCGACCGCGATTGGCGTCCACGACGCGCCGTCCTCCGACGTCAGCAGGTCGAACCGGTAGCGCCGCCTCGCTGCCTCGAACCAGTCGATGTCGACCCGGCCGAACGCGACCCCCGGCTTGAGCGGGAACTGGATCCACGCGCCGTCCCCGCTCGCCGCCCACCGCGTCTCCGCCTTCCCGTCCGCCGCCCTGGCGGGTTCGCAGTCCTTCGCCGCCTCCGAGGCCGTGACGGGGCCGGCGGGGTCGAGCGCGGCGCACCGGACCTCGTACAGGCTGGTCCATTCGTTCTCCGAATTCCCGTGACCGACGATGCGCAGGAAACGCGCCTTTCGCGCGGGAAACGTGGTCGTCGTCTCCGCCCGGGCCACGGCCCTCACGGCCACATCGAAGACCCGCCGGCCCGGCGCTGTCTCGGACGGGTCGGCAAACAACAGCCGAAGCCTGTGCCGTCCGGCCTCGAGCGGAACCGGACCGCCCCGCCGCGGGGCGAGGATCGGCTGGACCGTGAAGGACATCGCGCCGGTGCTCATCACTCCCCGCGACGCGATCTCCTCCCAGCCCGCCGGGGCGCCGGCCGGCGCCGGTCCCGGGATCGTGAACTCCGTCGCGCCGGTCTCCTTCGCGCCGAACACGCGCCACAGCGCGGAATCCGGAGCGACATGGAACGACAGCCGCCCCGCGCCCTGCGCCGCCTCCTCGTGCGACGTCGGGCCGAAGCTCATGCGCACCGGCGCGCGTCCCAGCGCCTGCCGCAGTGATTCGATATAGGTGACCCACTTCAGGTTCATCGTGACGAGCATGCCCAGCTCGCCGCGGGTGATGCCGCCGATGGACGACAGCCGCGCGTACTGCTCCATCACGTCCGCGGGCCGGACCGGCTCCATCAGCCTCCGCGCGCCGTCGCGGTCGCCCTTCTGTGCCAGGGCCAGGGCGGCCTGGTGCCGGCCCTCGGCCTCGAAGAAGTCGATGCAGAACCGCTCCAGGAGACGGTGGTAGTCGAGGTGGGCGCGCGCCGCGGGGGCCAGGACGGCGGAGTCGATCCGCGCAAGGATCGCGAGCCGGTGGCTGCAGCCGGCGACGGTGGCCTCGACGCGCTCCGGCGGAAACGGACGGTCGATGAAGTGGTCGCTGGTGTCGCGTCCGAAGATCGGGGCGTCGTTGATCCAGGCGAACAGGTACTCGCCGCCGGCGGCGCGCGCGGCGGGGCCGAAGAGGCGCTCGGCCATGGCGTCGCACGTGGCGCGCAGGGGGCGGTTGGAGGTCGAGGCCCACGTCTGCTCGGCAAGGCTCTTGAAGTAGAGGTCGAGCGGACGCGTCGTCCAGTGGATGATGCCGAACGAATCCGCGCCGCAGTCGGTGAGACGCGTCCAGAAGTCATCGTAGGGCCGGTAGCTGCGGCCGATGTACTGGCCGTCGTCGTGGTGCGCCCACACGACCGGGATGACGGGCCGCCGCGCGGCCACGGCGCGGATCGCGGCGCGCTTCTCCGGCGTGTCGAGGTGCGACTCGTCGTGGACCACATCCCAGTCGAGCGGCACGAACGGGATTCCGGCGGGCGTCCACGGGTCGGCCTGGCTCATCCACTCGAAGTTCCAGCTTCCCATCCACACGCGGACATCGTCGCGCCCGATCTCCTTCAGCGCGCGCTGGAAGGCGGCCGTCACCTTGCCGAGCCCGAGCCGGCCCGGACCCTGCGCCAGCTTCGCCACCGCCGGGTCGGCCTTCGCGCGCGCCGCCCGTTCGGCGCGCCATTCGGGGGGAAGGTCTTCGTCCTTGAGTGCGGTCCATGTCGTGCCGCCGGTGCGCACCCAGATCGCGAGGCGGTCGATCCGCGGGTAGAGGTCGAACAGGGCCTTCGCCTGGGAACGGTAGTAGGCATAGCCCTCCGGTGTGTCCGGCCGCGCGAGCCACGTCGTGCCGTCGGCGAGGCGGAACCGCGCGGACTCCGGCAGCGTGAGGATGACCTCCTGCGGGTTGCTCGAGGCCGTGTCGACATCGAGCGCGAAGCAGACGTGCATACCCGACGTCCCGGCGTGGGCGATCACGCGTTTCATCAGCGCCTGCGTCTCCTCCGCGCGGCGCTCCACGGGCGCGAGGGCGGCGTCGGCGCCGAACACGGGACCGGGGAAGACCGACCCGCCGGCGAGGCGGCGGACGTCGTTGACGTGCTCCGTCCCCCAGTCGCGCCCGCGCACGGTGCTGGTCAGGAATCCGGCGGGCTTCGCGACGCCGTTGTGCGCGAACGTGAACATCGGGTTGTTGCCGTAGGCGTGGATCATGACCGTGTTGAACCGCATCTTCCGCGACTGGTCGATCCACAGCGCCCAGTCGTCGAAGTTCCACGACGAGCAGCCGCTCAGGAAGTTGTGCCAGTTGAAGACGATCCGCTCCTTCGCCAGCGGCGCGTCCGACGCTGCCCACACCGCGAAGTCCGGCGCCCCGGGCTGCGGCGCGGGCACGGTATCCACCGTGAGGTAGGATCCGAATCCGATCCGCTCGAGCGCCGAATGGACCGCGTGCGAAAGCCCCGGCGACGAGCCCGCGGCGAAAGCGACGCCGAAGCCGGCCGGCCGAACCGCCCAGGCCTCCGGCGCAAGGGCGGGGTCGACCGCGAGGCGGATCGACCGGCCGGACGCGGGGGAGGTGTCGGTCACCGGGAAGGTGCAGTTCGTCCAGACGGAGGCCATCGCGCGGGAGAGCTCCGCGGCGGCGACCCTCGCGGCGCCCTCCGACGGCACGACCACCGGGAGCGTCTCCGCCGGAACGACGCCCGGCGCCGCCAGGGCGGCCAGACCCCAGACCAGGCGGTGAATCCGGCGGTGCGTGGATGCGGTCCAGCGTCGGGTTGTCATGTCGGCTCCATCCTCTGGGCGCAGCATGCCGCGGATCGCGGCTGGTCAACAAGGGTCCTTTTGCGTATGAAAGGGGTTGAAATGCGTCACCCCGCCCCATCGCGCCGGATCGCGCTGGCCTTCCCGCACACGCTGGTGTTCGCGGAGCGGCTCGTGCAGGGGATCCTCGATTACGCCCGCGAGCGGGGCGGCTGGTCGTTCACGCGCGTGCCGGAGCGGCTCGATTCATCGATCGCGTGGCTGCGCCACTGGCACGGCGATGGCGCCTTCGTGATGGTCGCGACGGCGGCCGACGCCCGGATCGCGCGCTCGCTCCGGATCCCGGTGGTCAACCTGGTCGGCTACGTCCGGGACCGCCGGATCCCGACCGTCACGCTCGACCACCGGGCCGTGGGCCGCATGGCGGCGGTGCACCTGCTGGAGCGACGGTTCCGGAGGCTCGCGTACTACGGAACCTCCGATCTCTGGTACAGCCGTGAACGGCTCGCCGGGTTCCGGGAGGCGGCCCGGGACGCCGCGGTGCCGGCGGCCGCCCTGCTCGTGCCCTCGGGCATCGACGCCCGGCGCCGATGGTCCGACCAGCAGGCCGGGCTGGTCCGGTGGCTGCGGACGCAGACGCCGCCGCTGGGCGTGGCCGCCAGCACCGACCTGCGGGCGTGCATGGTCCTCGATGCCTGCGCGAGGCTGGGATGGAAGGTCCCGGGGCACGTCGCAGTGATCGGCGTGGACGACGACCCCACCGTGGCGCCGTTCGGGATACCGCCGCTCTCGAGCGTGGCGCGGAACGACCGGCTTCTCGGGCGGCGGGCGGCGGAGTTGCTGGACCGGCTGATGACCTCCCCGGCGCGGACGGTCGCGCCCGCGATCCTCGTCCCCCCCGAGGGTGTCGCGGCCCGACGATCGACCGACACGCTGGCGGTGGACGATCCCGAGGTCGCGGTGATGGTCGCCCATGTCCGCGACCACATCGCCGAACCGTTCGGGGTCGAGCGACTCCTCGCGCTCTCCCGGCTCTCACGTCGCCGGCTGGAACTCCGGTTCCGACGCGCCGCAGGGTGCTCGCCCTACATGCTGATCAACCGGCTGCGCGTCGAACAGGCGCGGCGGCTTCTCGCCGCACCCGGACGCCGCACGCTGACCTCGGTCGCCCGGGCGTGCGGCTTCGGCAGCCTGCGGCGGTTCCGACTCGTCTTCCGGCGACTGGCGGGCGTGTCCCCCGCCGCCTACCGCCGGGAGGCGCGGGCGGACACGGACGCGACCCCCTGAGCCGCGCCGCTTCCCTTTGCGCGGCGGGCGCCTACAATCCGGGGCTTCGGATCCGCATGAGCGACGCAGCGTCAACATGGCCGATGACGGTCAAGGTCCTGGCCTCGCTGGGCCTGATCCTGGCCGTCCACCGCCGCATCGGGAGCCTTGCCGCGGGCGTGCTGCTCGGGACGGCCGCGCTGGCGGCGCTGTCGGGGCGGGGCGTCGCCGACTCGCTCCGGATCGCGGGCGACCGTCTCGTCTCGGCCGACAACGCGTTCCTGATGGCGGCGATCCTGCTCGTGATCTGGCTCTCCTCGCAGATGGCCGGCGCGGGGATCATGCGGGATCTCGTCGACGTCGTCCGTCGTCGCCTCGGGCGCCGCCACGCGATGGCCCTCCTCCCCGCGCTGATCGGTTTCCTTCCGATGCCCGGCGGCGCGCTCTTCTCGGCGCCCCTCGTGGACGACTGCGACCGTGCGGGGCACACCGCCCCGATCGTGAAGGCGCGGGCCAACTACTGGTTCCGGCACGTCTGGGAGTTCTGGTGGCCAATGTACCCGGGCGTCCTGCTCGCGATGCACCTGACCGGCGTCGAGGTGTGGCAGTTCATGCTGCTCGGCCTCCCGCTCACCGCGACGGCGATCGCCGCGGGCTACGTCTTCCTGCTGCGCGGCGTCGGTCAGGGCGACCCGGACCCCGCCGACGCACCGGCGCCGGGCGGGAACGGTCTGGCGCGGCTGCTTTCGCCCGTCCTGATCGTCATCGCCGGCTACGCGCTCTTCCGGTTGGCCGCCGGCTTCGCGCGCGCGGCGTGGCCGGGGCTCCCCGATCCCGGCCGCTACGCGCCGATGATCTTCGGCATCGTGGTCTCGATGGCCGCCCTGCAACGGTGGCGGCCGCTGCCCCGGGGCGAGTGGCGGAGGATCGCCGGATCGCCGAAGACGCTGGGCATGGCGGTCATCGTCGCGGCCGTGCGGGTCTACGGGGCGTTCATCGAGGCCCCCCTGCCCTGCGGCGCGACGCCGGTCGCCCTGATGCAGTCCGAGATGGACCAGTGGGGCATCCCGGTGACGGCGACGATCATGCTGCTGCCCTTCATCGCGGGGCTGACGACCGGCGTCGCGATCGGGTTCGTCGGCGCGAGCTTCCCGGTCGTCGTCAGCCTGATGGGATCGGACCCGTCCCTGCAGACGGTGATGGCGCACACGGTCCTCGCCTACGCGTGCGGCCACATGGGCCAGATGCTCTCGCCGGTGCACGTGTGCCTCGTGGTGACCAGCGAGCATTTCGACACCCACCCGGCGCACAGCCTGCGCGCGCTGCTCGCGCCGGCGGCCGCGGTGATCCTGGCGGCGATGGCGGTCCACGGCCTGATCCTGCGGTGGATGTAGGGATCCCCGGGCACGGATGCCATGGCGGCCGGGACCGTCCGGACGGGCGACGGCGGACCCGCGGCACCCTACCTAGCGTCGTGACCGGCGTCGCAGAAGCGCCGCGACGGCAAACAGGGCCAGCGTGCCGAGCGTGGACGGCTCCGGCACGACGGTCAGGGTCACATCCGTCTCGCTGTAGTCGATCTGGAATTCCGTGGAACCGGACGTGAACGTGCTTCCATCCGGCCGGCCCGCAAAAATGCCGTCGCCGCCGGGCAGCGCCCCGAGGCCGGTGATGATCTCGAACGTGTCGCCCGGAACGGGCGTGAATCCAAGGACCAGGTTGAGCGTGGCGCTGTTGAGGGTCAACACGCCACCGTCCATGACCAGCTGGTCGTACCCCGTCCCCGCCGTCGTGCCGGCGAGATCGACGGTGAAGAAAGAGCCGGACTCGAGTGTGAGATCACCGGCCAGGGTCAGGATCCCGGGGCTCGTCCCCGGCGCCACCGTGGAATTCGCACCGGCGATCAGTCCGCCGACGAACGTCCCGTTGCCCCTCAACGTCTGCCCGGAGGCCAGCGTCATCGATCCGCCCGTCCGGTTGGTTGCCGTGAGCTTCGCGCCGCCGTCGATCTGGAGGGTTGAACTGGCGACCGACCCCTCCCCCGCCAGTTCCAGGATTCCGTCCGAAACCACGGTCGCCCCGGTGTAGAGGTTCGTGCCGGACAGGGAGAGAAGGCCCCCTCCCGCCTTGGTCAGACCGAAGCCACCGGAGATCGCCCCCGCCATGGCCACATGCACGCCGGAGGTCACGGTCATCTGCGGTGTCGCACCCAGCGTCACCGCGCCGAGGAACTCCGCCGACCGGCCCGGGGCGCCGGTGAATTCGACGTCCGCTGCGATCGCCACGGCGCCACTCACGACCGGTTTCGCCACGCCGGCCAGATCGATGCGCGAGGCGCCGGCGATGGTGATCGCATTGGCGACACCGTAGGTGTTGGTGGACACAACGAACGTCGATCCGTCGCCGGCGTCGGCCATCGGCACGAAGAAGTCGGCGTTTCCCACCCCCCGTCCCTCCGGGTCCACCATGAAGCCCCACACCCAGTTGCCGAAGGCGGGCCCGACGCCGCCGCCGCCCTGCCCGACCCGCATCTCGAAATTATGGTAGCCGGGCGACAGGGTGACATTGGTCATCGCCAGGGAGTTCCATGTCCCGTGGTCGATCCACGTCGTGCCGTCGATCCGCAGCAGTAGGCTGTCGTCAAACGCCTTGGCAAACGTCCACGTGACGTTTGCGTCGCCGGGCACGAAAAGGTGGCCCGTGTACACGTAGGTGCTGTTGTTCGGGAACAGCGCGCCGTTCCCCGCGTCCTCGCGCGTATGCGCGTATGGCGTACCCAGCCGCACGGCCGTGGCGGGGTTGGCCGTCGTCTTGTCGAACGCGGCGGGCAGCCGGCCCTCGTAGAGCCCGGCGCCGGTCAGCGACAGCGTCCCGCCATTCAGCGTGACGGTGCTCGGCTCGTAGGTGGCGCCGAGCGCGAGCGATCCGCCCGCGTCGACCGTCACCGCACCGAACCGGTTGACCAGCCGGCCCTCGGCGCCCGCGGCCACCGTCACGGTCGAATCGGGCGCGCTGTCGAGGGCGAGCACGCCGCCGTTGACCTGGACGCCGCCGCTCATCGTGTTCGTCCCGACCGCCTGCAGCACGGCCATCCCGCTGCCGACCTTCGTCAGGCCCAGGGTGCCGGCCCCGTTGTTGATGACGCCAGCCCAGTGGCGGGTGTCGCCATCGCCCTCGCCGATGGTCAGCGTCGCCGGCGTCGCG
>CAYODK010000019.1:0-47772 GCA_964402695.1 uncultured Verrucomicrobiota bacterium | reverse complement strand
GCCCTCTCCGCCCCCGAAAAATACTCTTCGCGCTGGTCCAGTTGCGAAGGACGGGCTAGGGCCCCCGGTGTCGCCGGCACGCGGCGACCCGCGTCCACCTGCTTCCAGAACTCGGCGGCGGGTTGTTTGTTGATGCTGGTCAGCGTGGCGATCGAACGCAGAGCCTTTGCATTGGCGGGTTGATCGACCACAGGGGAATCGCAGATGATCCTCTCCAACGGCATGCCGGCGAGCGGCGACACGTCCGACACGGAGGTCCCGCTGATGGTAAGGGACTTCAGCGGCAGTCCGCGCAACGGCGTCAGGTCGCGTACCCTGCGGTTGCCATGAAGGACCAGTTCCTCCAACTGCCGGGTGGTGGCCAGCGGCTCAAGGGTGCCCACCTCGGTGGACATGCAGTTCAGGCCTTTCAGGGGCATCCCCTGCAACGGGGTGAGATCCTCCACGCGCGTGTTGAAGCAAGTCACCGATTCCAGCGGCATGCCGTGCAGGGGCGACAGATCGGCGACCTCGGTGTACTGGCAGAAGAAGTACTTGAGTCTCAGTCCGCGCAAGGGCGACAGGTCCTGCAAGGGAGAGCGCCGGCCCTCCTTCGGCCCGGAGCAATCCAAACGATACAGCCGCGCCAACGCCCGGACGGGGGATAGATTCGTGACGCCGGTGGAACAGAATGCGAACGTGGCGACGTCGTGGTTGCCGCTGATCTCGTGCTTGACCGTCCCCGGATCGAACCCCGGGTTGAGCCGCTTCACCTCCGCGACGACGCGCTTGACCTGCTCCTCCGCCGGCAGCCGGGCGATCTCGGCGCAGAAGGCGTCAAGCCACGGGGCCGGAGCGGCGCGCGTGAAGGTGCCCTTGCCCGTGACCTCGCGGACCTGGATGCGGTGATAGAGGGTCCGGGTTCCATGGCTGTAGAGTCCGAGCACCCCGGGCGTCCGCAGGACCCAGTTCGTCTCCAGGCGCATATCCGAGAAGGCGGTTTTGTAGCTCAGGATGAGGCGTCCGTCGATGTCGGCGGAAACGCCGTCCCTGCGGACGTGGACCGTCGAAGTGAACGCGGTTCGCGAGGGCGGAGTCATCTGGACCGCAACCGGAACCCTGAACGGACCGCCGAGGCCCGCGAGGATCGCGGCCTTCGGGAACCGCTCCGACTTGACCCTGGGGTCGCGATCCTCCGGGGTTCCGACCAGGTCCAGGCAGCAGACCTTCGGCGTGTAGGCCCCCATCTTCCAGGCGAAGGCATTGCCGCCGCCGGTCAGGATCTGTCCCGACTCGAAGCCCCCGCTCTCCATGGTGCAGACGACCCGGAGGTCATACTCCTGGGGAGCCCGGTACGGGATCTCGATCCGGGCGCCCTTGAGGTTCTCGACGACCAGATCACCCCCGCTCGGCGTCCATGTTCCGAACACCGCATCCTTCTGCGGATCGATCAGCGGCAACAGGTCGATGGCGTCCTTCCAGTCGTCTGCAACGGCAGGCGTACGCAGCACTCGCGCCTCGCCGTCGAAGACGCGCAGCGTCCAATCGGTGATCTTGTAGCTGTCCTTGTGCGAGTACAGCGAGGTGACGGGCTGGCCGGGGAAATCGGGGTGCGGTTCACCCCCCGGGTGGAGCACGTCCTGTACGTTGCCTGTCCAATCGAGCGCCAACTCGTTGTCCACGCGGACCGTGATGTGGTCCGAGTTGCCGTCGGCGCTGCGGTCGAGCCGGATGACGCCGCGCCCGCGAGGTCCCTTGCCCGACGGCCATGTCACGCCGGCCTTCATGTTGATGATCTTGAAGCCCGTCGCGTCGAGATAGACGGGGATGATCTTGGTTCCCTCGAACGGGAAATCCACATGCAGCCGGCCCGAGCCCGAAAGACGTTCGTACCCGACTTCGATCTCGAAGCTGCGGGCGTTGATGGCGACGGGCGGTGCGAGTTTGCCCGAATAGCCATCGCTTTCATATCGCAGCACGCCGTCGCGTCGTTCCCACTGATTGGCCCTCGACGGGCTGGTGCCTCCGACGGACCGGACGCGATCCTTGACCGGGTCGGTCAGCGCCAGCAAGTCCATCGTCTGGCGCGGTTGTTCCACGGCGCTTGGCGTCTTGCCGGCGTCCACCTGCTTCCAGAACTCGGCGGCGGGCAGGTCGTTGATGGTCTCCAAGGACTTCATGGAACGCAGCAGTGCGATGTTGGCGGGCGGTGCGAGCTGATCCGGCCACACTTCCAGGGACCGGAGCGGCAGGTTGCGGAGCGGCGAGAGATCGTTGACCGGTGTGCTTCCACAGTGGAAGGAAGTCAGGGGCATGCCCGCGACCGGGCCGAGGTCCCGAACGTGGGTGCCGTGGATATTGAGGAGCTTCAGGGGCATCCCCCGCAGCGGCGTCAGGTCGGTCACCGGGCTGCCGTTCAGGCTCAACGAGGTCAGCCGCAAGGTGCGCAATGAGTCGAGGCTCCGCACCTGCGTGAAGACGAGGCTCAGTTTGCCGAGCGGACTCCCGGTCAGCGGCGAGAGATCAACGATGGGGCAGTAGTAGAAGTCGGCCGTTTCGAGCGGCATGTCGCGCAGTGATGACAGGTCGCTGACGCACGTGTAGCTCAGGATCAGGCCGCGCAGCTTGAGCCCGCGCAGGGGCGACAGGTCGGCCAGCTCCGAAGGCTTCTTCGTGCCCTTGATGTGCAGCGATGCAAGCCACGGCAGCGCACGGACCGGCGCGATCGTGCTGACGCCGCTGCCCGAGAACTGGATCCCGGCACGGGATTGATCGTTGAGGTCGCTCGAGGTCACCTGCCCGTCGAACTGCGGATTCAGTTCCTTCAACTTCAACGCCACGCGTCGCACCTGCTCCTCGCGCGGCAGTGCGGCGACTTCCTTGACGAAGGCGTCGTCTGCGGCAGGGGCGGGCGGCGGGGTGCGAGGGGCGGCGACCGTCTCGGCCGTCTTCCAGAACTCCGTGGCGGGGGCGCCGTTGATTGTCGCCAGCGACGGCAGCGTACGCAGCGCGGCTTGGTTCGCCGGCTTCGCGAGGGCGGCGGGGTCGCAGACGAGTTCCTTGAGCCACGGCAGTGCGCGCAGGGGGGCCAGGTCCGCCGCCGCCGGGTCGGAGATCTTCAGCATCGCCGTCTCGGACTTGTAGCCGATCCTGCCGTCGAACTTCGGGTTGAGCTCCTTGAGCTTCTTCGCAACCCGGATCACCTGCTCGCCGGGCGAAAGCGCGGCGATCTCGCGGGTGAAGGCGTCGGACGAAGAAGGGACGGGGGGCGGGGGACGAGGGATGGTGGAAGCGGCCGGGGGCGGGGGCGTCGTCTTCGGCGGTCGGTTCCCTCCGCGCAGGGCAAGCCAGACCGCGGGAATGGCCAGCACGGCGGCCGCGGCGACTGCGATGAACACCGTGGGCCTCTTCTTCGCCGGCGCCGCCGTGACGGCCGGCTTCGGCGGGGCGGCCTTCTTCGCAGGATCCGCGGCGGGCGGAGAAACCGGTGCGGCGGCGCCGACCATGTGACCGCCCTTGACGTGCACGACCAGCTTCCCGCCCTGCCGGTGCGGTTCGGCGGGCGGCATGGGCAACGTCCTGCCGTCGCGGACGGTCATCATCATCGAATCGCCGGGGTCGAGCGGCCTGGCCTCGGGCTTGCGCCCGGCCAGCACCCGGTCGATCTCCGCGATCAGCGCCTCCCAGCTCTCGTGCCGCTTCTCCTTCTTCTTCGCCAGCATCCGCTCGAGCACCGCCACCGCGGCCTCGGAGACCCCCGCGTTCCGCGTCCGGGGATCGGGCAGCTTCTCGCTGACCTGCTTGCGGAGCGTCTCCATCAGGCTGCTGCCGGCGAACGGGAGTTCGCCGGTGAGCATGTGGTAGAGCATCGCACCAAGCGAATAGAGGTCGGTCCGGAAATCCAGGTCGCCCCGGCCCTCGGCCTGCTCGGGGCTCATGTAGTTGGGCGTGCCCATCACCGCGGAGCTGAGGGTCAGCGATGCCTGGTCGTCGAGGCACTTCGAGAGCCCCATGTCGAGCAGCCGCGGCTCGCCGCTGGAGTCGAGCATCACGTTGGCCGGCTTGATGTCCCGGTGGAGCATCCGGTGCTGCGCCCACGCGTAGGCCAGCGCGCAAGCGACCTTGCGGACAATGCCCAGCGCCTGCGCCTCGGGCAGCGGCCCCTCGCGCCGGAGCTTGCGTTCGAGGGACTCGCCGCGGACGTACGTCATCGCCAGGTAGTAGGTCCCGCCGTCGTCGCCGGCCTCGTGGGCGCTGACGATGTTGGGATGGTCGAGCCGCGCGGAGTTGCGGACTTCGGCGAGGAAGCGCTTGACGCGCTCGGGGTCGGCGGTCAGGTGTGCGGGCAGGACTTTGAGCGCGACCTGGCGGTCCATGGAGACCTGCCGCGCCAGGTACACCTCCCCCATGCCGCCGCGGCCGAGCAGCGACTCGATCGTGAATCCTCCGAGCTTGACCCCGGGCCCCAGCCGCTGTCGCGGAACCTCAAAGCCGAAGTGACACTCGGGGCATTCGACGGGCTGGCCAATGTCGCGGGTATCGGCCTCCAGCAACGTCCCGCACTTCCCACAGCGGAATGACTGACTCACCTCGCCGCCCCCCGGTCGCTACTACAGGCTTCCGAATCACTCTTTGCAAGCCCTTTCCCAGCATGACACGGGGGTGGTGTGGCCGTACGGAAGCATGGCCGCAGGGCGGAAAGGCGGCGAGCGGCGCCGGGCGGGCGCGACTCACGGTCCGGCTTCGATTTCGTACCAGAGCGTCCGCGTCGCGGGGCCGATCTCCCAGCGCGCGGCGCCGCCCGCGCGCGTCACGGGCACCGTGCCGGCCCGCGCGCCGCGGCCGTCGAGGGCGTGAACCGCCGTCACGGGCGCACGCAGCGTCATCGTCGCCGGGATCCCGTTGACCTGCGTCGGTCCGCGGCCCCAGCGGTTGGACACGCTCGTCCGCTCCGGGTTCCATTCCATGCCCTCGTTTTCCGCCGACCCGACGGCGACCAGCAGCATCCGCTTCGACGACTCGAGCGGCGCCCCGTCGAGGCTGGTCAGCACGAGGGTCGCATAGTCGCGCTCGATCTCGCCGGTGCGGAGAGTCCACCCGCCGAGGTCATGGTCCTGAGATCCGACCATGCCCCACAGCGCGCGCGTCCGCGGCGTGACGACGCGCACCTGCGCCCGCTTCGGGTCGGTGGCATCCCATACGACGCGGCCGTCGGGCGAGGCGAGCCGCGCCCCCGTCGGCGCCTCGACGGTGTCCGGCGCCCGCGCGGCCGGGTCGATGCCGATCCGGTGGGAGAGGCCGAGCGCGGCGGGCAGGCGGGTGTCGCACGTGCCGGCGGCTCGCGCGGGGAGCGGCGCGAGGTCGCCGCGGACATAGAGGTTCGCGAAGGCGCCGAGGAGCGCCAGCTTCGCCGGGTGGCCGGCGAAGGAGAAGTAGCCGCCGAGCTGGTCGCGGTTCCATTTCTCGGCGTCGCTGGAGTAGTCGAAAAAGAAGACGCCGTCCCAGTCCTGCAGCGCGGCGGCGAGCGCGGCGAACGGGACGACCGAGGCGGCGTAGTCGTGCGGCGCGGGGATGTTCCACTCGGACATCGTGAACGGACGGTCCAGCAGCCGCCAGGCGGCGCGCTCGAAGACGACGTCCTTCCCGGGCGCGGCCTCCATCGGCGTGTTCCCGATCGTCCAGTTCTTCGAATCCCACGGCTTGCCGGGGAAGCGGGGGTGCTGCCAGTAGGCGTGGATGTCGGCGAACTCGCACGTGTCGGCGGTGATGCGGGCGCCATGGTAGGTGATCTGCGACGCGGTGACGGGCATCTTCGCGCCGAGGTCCTGCTTGATGAACCGCGTGAGGTCGCGGATGAACTCCGCCTCGGTCTCCTCCATGAACCGCACGGCATCGGCCGTGGCGGTCTCGGTGGCGCCGCGATCCGGGATGTCGATCGTGCCGGCCTCGAGCGTCTGGCCGGCGGGGACGGGGTCGGCGGTGCCGCCCTCGCGGAGGCGGACGTCTGCGAGCCAGAAGTCGGTGTCGGACTCGCCGAACTTGAAGCACAGGCGCGCGCCCTTGTCGGCGTCGTCCGTCGCGCGGAAATGCCACGTGCCCTTCTGCCACGGGGTCCCCGCCGCGAGCTTCTCCGTGAAGCCGAGCGAGCCCCAGGTGGGCGGACCCTGGCGCGAGACGTCGGCATGGACCTCGCGCGGTTTCTCCGCCCGGATCGCGAAAGAGACCGTGTAGGTCCGTCCCTTCTTCAGCGAGAGGTCCGTCAGCATCAGCTCGTGCGATGCGCCGGAGGGGCCGGCCTTCGGGATGGAGACCTTCACGGCCTTCGCACCGTCCGGCCCCGGCTCGCCAAACGCCAGCGTGTACGGCGAGTCCTTCATCGTATGGATCTTCCACGCCCCCGGCCCCTGCGCGCCGCCATCCAGCCGCGCGATCTCGGCGCCGGGCGGCTCGATGCCCGCCCGCCACGCCGCGCGCAGTGTCTCGGTGCTGCCGTACTTCTTCATCAGCCAGGCGTTGAGCTGGCGCTGGAACTCGCCGCGGTAGGGTTCGGGGAGCTTGCGCGCAAGCGTCGTGCCCTTGGTGCTGAAGCTGTTCTCGTTCGTGATCTCCAGCACGGCGACGCCCGGGTCGTCGGCGCGGCGCAGTTTGCGGTAGGGGTTCACGTGGCCGAGGTAGTCGCGGATGAACTCCTTGAGCTTCGCGCGCATGCGCGGCTCGAAGTAGAGGATGTACTTGCTGTAGCGCACGTCGTACGGCAGGTCTTTCGCGTTCTCGAAACCCTCGGCCTCGGTGAAGGAGCGGCCGACGTGGAGGTTGAGGTTCGCGTAGATGCCGTGGCGGTGGAGCTGGTCGAGGAAGTAGTCCTGCCGGTCAAGCATCTCGGGGTCGAGGCGCCGCGCGCCGTTCTCCGGCGGACGCAGCAGCCCGCGCGGCGCTGGGGCGGTCTCGTGGTGGTGGAAGCGGACGCCGTTGATGCCGAGCTTCGCCATCCGCGCCGCCGCCGTCCCCGCCGCATCCTTCGGGGGCACGTTGGCGCCGAAGCACACGTTCATGCCCCAGATGCGCAGGCGCCGGTCGCCGGTAAAGAAGTGTCCGTCGCGGATTGTCACGAAGCCGTCCGCCCCCGCCGGCCGCGGGCTGAGCCCCGAGAAGTCCGTCGCGTTCTTCGCAACGTCGTCCCCCGGCAGCACGAACGGAAACCGCTCCGCCGCCGCCCCGCCCGACGCCAGTCCGAGCGCCGCGATCGACACCCACCCCCATGCACGAATCTGCCTTGCCATGGCTCTCCGCCTTCCGGTTTCGATGCCGCAGTATGGTCCCCCGCGCGTCGTCCGACAACTCCCCCGGCGATCGAGACCGCAGGGCGGACGCATCGTCCCCGCCTACCGGGGTGCTTCCGGTCGAGGCGGCCCTTCGTTCTCTCCGGCCGGGGCGACCGACGATGGGGACAGAGACGGTTTTCGGCGCGAGTAAAGTCCACAGACGGGTTATTGTAATATCATAGTGTTCCAATGGTTATGACATCCATGCCTCGCATTTCCCGGCTGTTTCTCTGCCATCACGGCGCGTCCGGGGTCTTACATCCAATGATGCGGCCGCATCGCCAGATGTAAGAAGGCAGCAGCGCAAAGACTGCGATACGGCGCGGCTGGGTGCGGGGGGCGCGGTTGCGGTTGCGGCGGGCGGGGCGGGGGGCGTAGGCTGGGCGGAACGGAACGAAAGGACGGCGGATGAAGCTGCGGACCGGGGATGGCGGGTGGAGCCCCTATGTGGCGGGGGCGCTGGTGGGGGTTCTGGCGATCGCGTCGGCCGTGGCGACGACGAAGGTGCTCGGCAAGACGAGCTTCCTCGGCGCCTCGACGACGTTCGTGCGGGCGGCGGGCATGGTCGAGCGGCAGGTTGCGCCGGAGCACGTTGCGTCGAACGCCTACTTCGAGAAGGAGAAGGTCAAGGTCGACTGGCAGTTCATGGTGGTCATCGGCATCTTTGTCGGCGCGCTCGCGGGTGCGCTGTCGGACCGGAGCTTCAAGTCCGAATCGGTGCCGCCGGTCTGGGCGGAACGGTTCGGCCCCGGGATCGGCTACCGCGCGGCGGGGGCCGTCGCCGGCGGCGCGATCGCCATGTTCGGCGCGCGCCTGGCCGACGGGTGTCCCAGCGGACACGGCCTCAGCGGTCTCATGCAGCTCTCGGTGAGCGGCTTTGCGGCGCTCGCGCTCTTCTTCGGCGCCGGCGTGCTGGTCGCGCACTTCGTGTACGGAAAGGGGCGGTCATGAGCGCGCACGTTCTCGGGTTGATCACGGGCGTCGTGTTCGGCTTCCTGCTGCAGAAGGGGCGCGTGCTGCGCTTCGAGCGGCAGGTGGGCGCGATGCGACTGAAGGACTTCACGATCCTCAAGTTCATGATGTCGGCCATCCTCGTCGGCATGGTCGGATTGCAGATCCTGCGCGGCGCGGGCGTCCTGGAGTACGGTCACAAGCCGATGAATCTCGGCGCGGTCGGGCTGGGCGGCATCCTGTTCGGCGCCGGCTGGGCGGTGATGGGCTATTGCCCGGGCACGTCGGTCGGCGCGATCGCCGAGGGCCGCTGGCACGCGGTCTTCGCGGTGCTCGGCATGCTGCTGGGCGCCGCCCTCTACGCCGAGGCCTACCCGTGGCTCAAGGAGACGGTGCTCGCGTTCAAGGACTTCGGGAAGATCGGACTGCCCGAGGCGCTGGGCGTGAGCCCGTGGGCCCTGATCCCGGTCCTGGCGGCCGCCTTCATCGGGGCCTTCGTTCTGTTCGAGAAGATCGAGAGGCGGGGATCCTGACGCGCATGGCCTCGACGTCCCTGTTCGCGGAGGCCGGCGTCGCGTTCTTCCGCCGGCATGCAGCCGTCCTCCTCGGCTGCCTGGGCCTTCTCGCCGCGCTGGTGGCTTTTGAATGGGCGACGGGACGTCCGTCCCTGGGGCCGGATGGACGCTTCGGCTGGTGGGACGGCGACATCTGGTCGAACACGAACTCGCAGCGTGTCGCGGACGCCTACTCGTTCTCGCACATCATCCACGGCATGCTGTTCTACGGCCTGCTGTGGCTGGTCGCGCGGCGCATGCCGGTCGGACGCCGGCTGCTGATCGCCGTCGCGCTGGAGGCGGGCTGGGAAATGCTCGAGAACTCGCCGCTGATCATCAACCGCTACCGCGAGGCGACCATCGCGCAGGGGTATTCCGGCGACAGCATCCTCAACTCCGCCAGCGACGTGGTCATGATGGCGATCGGCTTCGGCATCGCCCGGGTCGCGCGCGTCGGCGTCGTGGTCGTCCTCATCCTCGCGATGGAGATCGGCTGCATGCTGTGGGTCCGCGACAACCTGACGCTCAACGTGTGGATGCTCGTGCACCCGTCGCCGGCGATCAAGGAGTGGCAGGCCGCCGGGCGCCCCCCCTGAACGCAAGAGAGCCCGCGGCATCCCGCGGGCTCCCCGAGCCGTCTCCGGCTGCGTGACGGGCGATTACTTCGCCGCGCCGCCCTGGGCCTGCTCGGCCTGGTTCGTGCCGCCGCCGCAGCTTCCGCCCGCGGCCTTCTTGCCCTTGCCGCCGCCGCACGAGCCGCACGAGGCCGCCGAGGCGGACAGAACGAACGCGCCCATCGCCACCGCGCACGCCACAACCATCATCAGCTTCTTCATCGAGTATTTCCTTTCAACCGGCAGCCGTTCTCCGGCCGCGGAGACGACTATAACCCAGTCCCCCCGGATTTCCAGTCCGGACCGGGGGCGGACGCCCCGGTCCGCCCGGAGGGGGAAAACTCACGGAACCCTGACCGCATCCGAACCGGGCCGGGCCAACCTGTCGTCGGACCGGCGCGGGCCGAGGGGCCCGGGGCGGGACATCCGGAGCCTCACGATGATCCGAAGGCCAGGAACAGTCGGAATCCGCCGGTGCCTGTTCGACACGCGTTGCTGGGCGTCGTCGCTCCGTGGCTCAGGGCAGCACGGACTGGAAGCGGTACTCGCCGGAACCGATCCGGAGGGCGGTCCAGCCGTTCGTCCAGCCGTCCACCGCGACGCCCGGGGCCTTCGCAACGGGGCGCCCGCCCTCGGTCACCGACGCCGCATCCTTCGCCGGAACCTGCACGACCGCGGATGACCCCGGGGGCAGGCGGATCGTCCACTCGAACGCCGTCCCGTTCCGCCGCCACTCGCTGGCGATCGGGCCGCGCAGCGAGTCGTGCGAGGCCTTCGCCCAACCCAGCGACTTCACCGCCGCGGGGCGCATGAGCAGGCCGCCGAAGCCCGGCTTCGCCGGGTCCGGCCGGATGCCTGCGACCCCCTCGTGGAACCATGCCGCGAAGCCCGATTGCATCGGATGGTTGTGCGAGCGGCCGCGCCACGTCTCGTCCTCGGCGGGCGGCAGCTCCACCTCGGGCCAGGTCGTGCAGCCGCGGGCGAGCAGATCGGCGTAGCCCGGGAAGCCGTCCTTCGTCAGGACGCGGAACGCCACGCCGTCCAGCCCGTGGTCCGAGAGTCCCGTGTAGAGCCAGCGGGCGCCGTGGATCCCCGTGTGGTGATGTCCGCCGTTGGCTTCGATCCGGTGTGCGAGCGACGCGGCGAGCTCCTCTCCGCGCCTCTCGGGGAGGAGCCCGAAACGCAGGGCCGTGGAATTGGCGGTCTGCGAGCCGAAGTCGACCGCGTTCGTCGCCATGAACCACCGCAGGAACGCGGCCTTCGTCGCTTCCGCGCGACGGGCGAAGCCGGCGGCCTCGCCGGGCCGGCCCAGCAGGCGGGCGAAGGCCTCCACGTGGCGGAGCGAGGCGTAGTGGAAGGCCGTCGACGTCAGCTCGAACGGGCAGTCCATCCGCTCGTTGCCGCCCGGCGGACACCAGTCGCCGTAGCCCTCGCTCACGATGCCGTTGGTCGTCAACGCCTCGACGTAGTCGACCCACCGCACCATGTGCGGGTAGTGACGGCGCGCGACGTCCAGATCCCCGTAGTAGACATACAGGTACCACGGCAGCAGCGTGCAGGCGGCGCCCCAGTCCGGCCGCGCCTCCTGGCAGAGCCGGCGGCCGACGGCGATGTTGCACGGGATTCCCGGCTGCGCGGGGCGCTTCGTGTAGGTGACGCCGCCGCGGCCGTGGACGGTCTCGATGTCGTCGACGAACTTCGTCCAGAACGGTCCCATGCCGAGGTTGAAGATCGCGGTTTCGCCGACGGCGTGCGCGTCGCCCAGCCATCCGCAGCGTTCGCGGTGGGGGCAGTCCTCGGACGTGCCGTGGAGGTTGTCCTCGATCGTCCACATCGAGGTCGCATGGATGCGGTTCAGCAGCGGATCCGAGCACTCGAACGAACCGGCCTTCGGCACGTCGGTGCGCACGAGCCACGCCTCGACCGACTCCGCGGTCGATGCGGAGGACAGGCCGGAGATCTCGCAGTAGCGGAAGCCGTGGTACGTGAAGCGCGGCTCCCAGGTGGTGACGCCGTCGCGGCAGATCAGCACGTCGGTCTGTTCGACGCCCGTGGCGAACACGCCGGTCGACGCCGTGTCCAGGGCCTTTCCGTCCGGCGAGAGCAGCTCCGCGAAGCGCATCGTGACGGTCGTGCCGGCGGGCTCCTTCGCGACGATCCTCACCCATCCGGCGAGGTTCTGGCCGAAGTCGACGATCCAGCGTCGGTCGCCCGCCGGCACAACCTTCACGGGTTTCAGCAGGCGGGTCTTTCGCATCGGCGGGATCGTCTGCGCCTGCAGCCGCGCGGCGGGGGACGGCACGGCTTGGACGGCCGGCCAGCCCTCACCGCCGCCGGGGGCGGACCAGGCGGGGTCGTCGAGACGCGCGTCGAAGGTCTCGCCAGCGTACAGGTTATCGAACAGCACCGCCCCCGTCGCGCCCTGCCACGCGGCGTCGGTGACGATGTCCTTCGTCGTCCCGTCCTCGAACTCGATGGCCAGCCTCGCCATCGCGCGCGGCGGACCCCACGCGAGGCCGCGCGTGAAGCCGACGTTCTGGCCGTAGAATCCGTTCCCGACCCAGAGGCCCACCGTGTTGCGGCCGCGGCGGAGGTGTTTCGTGATGTCGTGCGTGACGAAGAACGATCGGACGTCGTAGGTCGTCTGCGCGGGGTCGAGGGCGCCGTCGCCGACGCGCGCCCCGTTGACGTATACCTCCCCGAGGCCCAGCGCGCAGACGTACAGCCGCGCGCGCCGCACCGCGGCGGGAAGGTCAAACTCCCGGCGCAGGCGCGGCGCCGGGAAGGCGTCAACCCGTGCGGGCTTCGGCATGGGCTTCGCATGCATGTCGCGCCCGCGGTGTTCCGGCGGCCGGGTGTCCTCCGCGAGGGCGATCCACGCCGCGCCGGCCCAGTCGGCCGGGGTCATCGGCCCCATTTCGAAGAAGGCCGGGGCGGACCACGGCGTCGGGTTCCCGACCCGGTCCCACGCGCGGACCTTCCAATGGACGCGGTCGCCGCAACGGAGGGCCCGGCCGGCGTAGGGGACGTGGAGTTGCGCATCGGACTCGACGCGTCCCGTGTCCCACAGGTCGCCGCGGTCCTTCTCCAGAAGCGCCCTGGAGGTGGCCGCGACGATACGAAACGCGGTCGGCCGGTCGCCGCGGACGTCCGACGCCAGCGACCACGTCAGGCGCGGCGCCGGCGTGTCCAGGCCGACCGGCGCGGGCTCGTATTCGCACAGCGTGCGGTCGATCCGGAGTCCCGCGTGCGCGGCGGAGGCGGCGGCGAGCAGGGCGGCGACACGGACGGGCGCATTCATGGGGATTCTCCTGCGGGTTCCGATCCGGGCGCGGGGGGGAGCAGGGCGGAGTAGAGCCACGCGATGCCCTCGTAGAGGACCGAGCGCACGCCCTCGCTGCACGTCCACCAGTCGCTGCGGCCGAAGCGCGGATTGGGATACGGCACGGTGTCGACCCGGAACGCGGTGCCCAGCGCGCGGCGGAAGAGCTGGCGGCTGCGCCGCGCGTGCGTGTCGAACGTGACAAGCGCGACGGTGCCCGAGGCCATTCCGTCTGCGGCGAGGCGGCTGCGGAGGGCGAGGGCCGATGCGAAGGTCCGGTCCTTCCGGGCGCGGGGTGCGGGAACGGCCGTCACCAGCCCGGTCGGGGCGCCGGCGGCGAGGAGAGTCGCCCGCGCGGCGGTCGCGTAGTCGCGGAACTCGCCGAGGTAGCCGCCGTAGTCCAGCGGGCCGCCGGTCGTGTAGACGGCCCGGTGGCCGCCCGTCCGGATCCGCTCGACGACTGCGGGCACGGCATCGTCCGGGATCCAACCCTCCACGACGAGGTAGTCCGCGCGGCCCTCGGAGCGGGGGGAGAGGAATCCGTACATCGTCGGGGCGAGCAGCCGCAGCACAAGGACACCCGCGGCCAGGATGACCAGCCACCCCGCCCACGTCGGGCGGACGGTCTCGCGGCGGCGGATGAGGGGGATCCTCATGGCGCGGCCCCGCGCACCATGGATGAAGGGATGTCGGGATGGGTGGATGGATGGCGAAGGAGAGGATCGGCGGCGCTCCGCGCCTCCAGCCTCCCTTCCATCCTCGGCCCCATCCCTTCATCCGCGCCGTCCGTCGTCCGCCCGCTCATCCACTCATCCCTCCATCCGTTCCCGCGCGCTCCGCTCCGCCCTGACCTCCTCCATCGTCAGCGGCCTCGGCAGGCGGCCCTTCATGTGCAGCATCCGCGCCTCGATCAGCTCGAGGCCGTCCATCATGCGGTCGGCCTCCTCGCGCCGGCCGAGGACGTCGACGACGCGGATCGCCGCCTCGAGGGTACAGAGTTGCTCGGGACGGAGCGGGTTGCGGATGGTCCACGACGACGGCGCGCCCGGCGGCAGCTTCACGCGCCGCATGCCGCGGAGCGCGGCGATCCGGTGCGACATCCGCGACGCCTGGTGCCAGGTGCCGTCGAGCAGCACGAAGGCGACGCGCCGGCCGGGGCGCGGCGCGGCCATCTCCGCGGTCAATTCCGCGGCGTCGTCCGAGGGGAAGAGCAGCAGGTAGTCCGTGTCCCCGCGCCGCAGCGGCGACTCGTCGAACGGGGCCGACCGCTTCGGGCCGGGCTCGCCGGCCTCTTCCGCCGCAGGCGCCGGCTCCGCGCGGAGCGGCTCGATCTCGTCGCGGGCCCGCACCCGCGCCGCCACCGAGTCCGCTCGCAGGCCGAAGGGCAGGAGCCGGGTGTTCGGGAGCATCGTCGCGACGATCCGCCCGGTGTTCGTCGGGCGGAGGATCTCGATCGCGTTCTGGATGACGAGGAACTCCTGCGGCAGATCGACACGCGGGAGCAGCGGGCAGACGCAGATCCCCGCGTGCAGGCCGCACCCGCGGCACCGCGCCTTCCGGTGCCGCCGCTTCGGCAGCTCACGCCGGGGCGCACGTACCGCGTTGGATTCCGCATTCACCATCCGCGCATCGTATCACCTGTGCCCGCCCGCGCCAGCCGCCGGTGTGGGGAGCGGCCTTCCGTCACCCCGCATCGCCGGGGAAGTGCCCCGAAGTGTGCATGGGCTATCTTACGTTCATTGTAACGATCGTTTACAACCAATGTACGATAGCAACAGGGGAGTGAGGGGCGGAAACCGGCAAGGAACAAGGGGAACGCGCGTGTTCCGGACCCGCGGGACGGGTCGCCATCCTCCACCGTGGTGTCGGGAGGCCGGCGCTCAGCGGAGGATCCTGCGCAGCGCCGGCTCGAGATCCGGATGGGCGAACCGGAAACCGGCCGCAAGGAGACGGGCGGGGGCGACGCGGGCGCCGGAGAGCAGGAGTTCGTCGGCCATCTCGCGGCCGAGGAGCAGGCGGAGCGCGACGGCGGGGGCGGGCAGGACCGCCGGACGGCGCAGCACGCGGCCAAGCGTCGCGGCGAATTCGCGGTTGGCGACCGCGCCGGGCGCGGTGAAGTTGACGGGCCCCGCAACGCCGTCCGCGGCGAGGAGGAACCGGACGGCGGCAACGACGTCCTCGAGTGCAATCCAGCTCATCACCTGCCGGCCCGACCCGAGCGGTCCGCCGAGGCCGAGGCGGAAGGGGGGAAGCATCTTCGCGAGCGCCCCGCCGTCGCGCGCGAGCACCACGCCGAAGCGCATGGCGACCGTGCGGATCTCCGCCGCGCGTGCGGGCGTCAGCTCCGCCTCCCAGTCCGCCACGAGGCGGCCGAAAAACGAATCGCCCGCGGGCGCGGACTCGTCGACCGGCGCATCGCCGCGGTCGCCATACCAGCCGATCGCCGAGGCGGCGAGAAGTACGCGCGGCGGCCGGTTCATCCGCAGGAGGCTGGTCACCAGGTTGCGTGTGCCCTCGACACGGCTGGTGCGGATCGCCGCCTTGCGGGCGGCCGTCCAGCGACCCGCGCCGACGTTCTCGCCCGCGAGATGGATCACCGCGTCGATGCCGTCGAGCGCGGAGAGGTCGCACGGCGCGCCCGGATCCCACCGCACCTCGTCCTCCCGCGGCGTCCCGCGCACCAGCCGGACGACCTCATGTCCCGCCGCCGCCTGATCGGCGGCGATGGCCGAGCCGATGAGGCCGCCAGATCCGGTGACGCCAACCCTCATCGTCTTCGATCCTCCCGCACCAGGACTTCCGGCGGCGTCATTCGGTCGGCTCCGGGGATCGGATCCGAGGCGATCTCGCGCAGAACGGCCTTCCGCCGCCCTCTTCCGGATGGCGACCTCACGAGCTCTCGAATTTCTCGCTTCCTCATATCCGCGCCCAGCCTTTTGCCGTCCGCCTACGGGGTCTCCACCCGCACACGGTACCACAAGGACTCCGCGGGGGCGGAGAGCACTACGGAGATCCAGCGGCCGGTCCGCGAGGCCCCGCCTCCGCAACGGCTACGGCGGGCACGCGCGGCCCTCCAGCTGCATCCAGCGCCGCAATGGCGCCGGAGGGGTCGCGGCGGAGCCAGTCGAGCTCGTGCTCGAAGTTGGGGGTGAAAACGCCGCGGCCGACCGAGGCGGCGATCTCGTCGAGGGTCCAGAAGCGGCCGTCCGCGACCTCCTCCGGGTCGAGCCGGAAGGGGCCCTCGAAGCGCGCAACGAAGGACCGCACGTACTCCGTCTCGCGCGGCGAGCGCCACACGTATTCGTGGGAGAACGCCAGCGGGGTCTCGATGCCCAGTTCCTCGAGCATCTCGCGCCGGGCGCCTTCGGCGGGGTCCTCGCCCGGATGCAGGTGGCCACCGACGGACGTGTCCCACCGGCCGGGCTGGATGTCCTTGCGCATCGAGCGCTGCTGCAGGAAGAGCGCGCCGGCGCGGTTGAAGACGAAGACGTGCACCGCCGGGTGGATCAGCGCGGGATTGACGTGGCACTCGCGCCGCAGCGCGCGGCCGACCGGCCGGCCGCGTTCGTCGACCACGTCGAAGACCTCGTCGCCGATGTCGCGCTGGGGTGCGTCGTCCATGCCTCCACTATGCCACGGTTCGGGCCGGTGCGCAGGGCGCGTCCCTGATCCTCCAGATCCCATTCCCTGGAGATGCGGGAGGACGGTTCTGGAGGGCGCCGCTCCGTCGGCGCCGTGTGGCGATCCTCGAAGCGTCGCTCGTTCCGGATCTCCCGTGCCTGGCCGATGCCCGGGTGTGGCGCGGACACTCCTGTCCGCGCGGTGCCTTCAGGCGCGAAGCGGCGAGGGCGCCGCTTCCACGGCGGGGCAGGCAGGAGTGCCTGCCCCACGGACGGGGCGGGCCTACCGGGGCGCGGACGTGCGCGGGCCGATGTAGCCGGTGGAGAGGGCGACGTCGTCGTACCAGACGGTGTTGTCGCGGCGGGCCTGGTGGATGTAGACGCCGATCTCGAAGCGCTTGATCCTCACCGACGCGTCGGAGCGCCAGCGGATGCCGCGGAAGTGAAGGTAGAGCTTCCCGTCGATCCATGCGGCCGCCTCGCCGTCGGGCCGCCCCGGCGTGTTGGCGCGGATCATCTGCTCGAGGCAGACCCACCGGTCGCGCGGCGGAACGACCCGCCCGTCCGCGGCCGGCTCGAGCATGTTGCCCCAGAAGTTGCCGTCGCGGTCGCGCTTCATATCCATCCAGTACGTGTAGAGAAACAGGTAGCCCGGGGAAGGCAGGCGGCCCCAGTCGCGCCACGGCTCGAACCGGCAGCTGAAGTGGTCGTCGCCCTTCGGCCGGATGCCCGCCGACCCCATCGCGCGCCAGCGGTCCGCGCCGGTGACGCCGGTCAGACCGCCGCCGGTGTGGTTGAGGTTGCCCTGGTCGTAGTCGGCGGCGAAGCGGATGTACCGCCGGAAATACACCCGGTCGCGGCCCTCCGGGCCGAACCAGAAGCTGGCGCCGGAGCCGGACGATTCCCCGCCGCGCGCCGGCGCGGTGAACCGGATCGCGCCTTCGCCGGAGGCCGCGAGGGACTTGTCGCGCACGAGAACGGCATGGCCCTCCTTGAGCCCGCGGATCTCGAAGTAGTTCTTCAGCGACGCCGGCGACTCGAAGCCGTCGCGGAAGAAGACCTCGCCCGGCTTCTCCAGCGCGGCGAGGGCGGCGGCATCCGCCCGCGTCTCCGCGGTGACGAGTTGCGGGGCGAACTCATCCTCGGGGGCGGCACCGGCGGCGCGCGCGAGGGCGCCGATGCCGAGGAACAGGATCGAAGGCGTCATCCGTCGCATAGTGTGTCTCTCCAGGCCGGCCCGGCCCCGCGCGGAGCCTTTGGTGCATGCCTCCATCATGCCATGGTCCGGGCCCCTATGCAGGCCCGTAGCGACCTCGATTGACGGCGCAAGCGAACCGGTGCAGGCAGAAGTGCCTGCCCCACGGAGGAGCGGCGTGGCGCGGACACTCCTGTCCGCGCAGGAGGTGCGTCCGGGAATGGAGCGGCGCGTGTGCCGCTTCCACGGGGAGGCCCGGTTCCATGGTGTGAATCCCCGGCCCGCCGGCTTGCGTCCGGGTGGCGGTCGTGACAGAAACCACGGTGTCGCGGATCGGCGAGAAAGAAGGGACACCATGAAGACTCTCACGGCCCCGGTCTGTCTGGCGGGCTGGATTACGGCGGGCGCGGCCTGCGCGGGCGGGACGAATCTCGTCGACAACCCCGGGTTCGAGGGGGCCGCGGCGGATGGGAAACCCCTCGGTTGGCGTCTGCCGGAAGGGTACGCGATCGACACGAACGCGCCGCAGTCCGGCGCCGCCTGCCTGCGCTACGAGAACGCGGACCCGGCGAAGTACCGTCTCGCCTCCGCATCGATCCGACTCGCACCCGGGGCGCGCTACGCGATCGAGGCCCGGGTGCGGACGCAGAAGATCGCGGGCGACGAGCATGGGGCGACGGTCTGCCTCGAGTGGTCGGATGCCGCGGGGAAGTTCATCGGCGGCTGCTATCCCCACGGGCTCAAGGGGACGAGCGACGGCTGGCAGACGGTGCGCGGCGTGACGGGGATCGTCCCCTCCAACGCGGCGCGCACGAGCGTCAGCTGCTACCTCCGGCGCGGCATCACCGGCACGGCGTGGTGGGACGACGTCGTCGTGCGCCCCTGGTTTCCGCCCCTCATCGGTGCGCTGACGACCGACCACCACCGCCACCACCTGACCGGCGGCGTGGTGCGCGTGCACGCCTCGCTCGAACTGGCGGCGCACCGCGTTGACGCGGCGGACGCCGCGCCGGTGCTGCGCGTGCTCGACGCGAAAGGGGCCGAGCTCGCCCGCGCGACGCCCCGGTCGGTCGACGACGATTCGGCGACGTTCGCGGTCGACTCGACGCCCTGGCCCGCCGGCGCGCTCACGCTGGAGGTCGCGGCGCGCGGCGCCGGCGGCGAGGAGGCGCGGGCGCGCCTCGCCGCTGCGCGCACCGGGCCGCCCCCGCCGCGCAAGGCCTACATCGACGCGCGCGGCCGGCTGGTCCTCGACGGCGCGCCGTTCTTCCCGCTCGGCATGTACTGGGGCGGCGTGAAGCCCGACGAGATGGCGATCTACGCGAAGTCGCCGTTCAACTGCCTGATGCCCTACGCCGACATCGGCCGCGCCGGCCTCGACCTCGCGCAGTCGAACGGGCTGCGCGTGATCTACAGCGTCAAGGATCTCTACGAGGGCCACCGCGGCCTGCGCTCGGGCGAGGCGGCCGACGCCGCGGTCCGGAAGAGCGTCGAGGCGCTGCGCGACCACCCCGCGATCGCCGCGTGGTACATCAACGACGAGTTCCCGCTGACGCGCCTCGACGAGCTGTCCGCCCGCCAGCGGCTGATGGAGGAACTCGACCCCGGCCGGCCGACGTGGTCCGTCCTCTACCAGATCGACGACCTGCGCGGCTACCTGCCGACGGCCGACGTGCTCGGCACCGACCCGTACCCGGTCCCGTACACGCCGCCGCGCAGGGCGCTCGAATGGGCCCGAAAGTCCGTCCGCGCCACGTTCGACACGCGCGCCGTCTGGATGGTGCCGCAGGTCTTCAACTGGGCCTCGTACAAGAAGACGCCGGAGGAGCGGGCGAAGCAGCGCGCGCCGACGCTCGACGAGATGCGCTCGATGGCGTGGTCGTGCATCGCGGCCGGCGCCGACGGCCTGATCTTCTACTCGTGGTTCGACCTCTGGCGCTTGGACAAGCCCCTCGGCGCCGGGGGCCGTGCGGAGACGCGCGATCCGTTCGAGGACCGGTGGCGCGACGTCACGGCGATGGCCGCGGAGATCCGCGCGTTCTTTCCGGTGCTGCTCACCGACGAGCCGCCGCCCGCCGCGTCCGCCGCCGGCGCCCCGGAGACCGTTGCATGGCGCGCGTTCCGGCACGAGGGGAAGCCCTACGTGCTCTGCCTCAACGCGCACGAGGCGGAGGCGGTCGACGTGAGGCTGAAGATCGACGGCGTCTCGCGCATCGCGCGCGTCATCCGGGGCCCGGCCCCGGTGCCCGGCCCGTGGGACGGCCGCCTCTCCCTGCCGCCGCTGGCCGTCACGATCCTGGAACTGGCGCCGTAGCGGCGGCCCGAGCCGGGCCGATCTCCAGCACGGCCAGGCAGTCGAAATCCGGCACATCGACGGTCCACGCGCCGTCGCCGCCGCCCACGGGGAGGACGCGCCCCGTCACCCGGTCGGCGACCGTTCCGGGATGGGCGGGAAGGCGAAGGGTCACGCGGACGCCACGGCAGGGGTCGGGTACGACCGCGGCGCCCGCGCCGAGGCTCGGTTCGCCCTCGCCCTCGGCGCTGGGCGTCCGGGCGGCCTTGTCCATGGGCTTCCTTGCGGCGGCGGGGTCAGCCTTCCGCCCGGTGTGCACCCACGAAAAATCGTTCACCAGCGCGATGGTGAGGCGGGAGCCGCCCGAGAACGCAACCATGTGCATCCGTTCCGGGCCGCCGTGTGCCTCGACGGGTGCGCGGGCCACGGCCCCCTCCGCCGCATCGAGGAAGGCCTTCGACACGCGGCCGAACGCGCCGGGCTCGTGCCACGCCCACTCCGGCCGTTGCTCGATCACGCAGCCGCCGCGCGCGCGGAAGGCATCGACGGCCGTGCGCATCCCCGGCGTGAGCCGGCCGGGCGCGGGCAGGAAGAGCAGGCCGCAGCCGTCCAGCCGGCCCTGTTCGAGCTGGCTGTCGGTGATGATCCCCGCGGGCAGGTGGGCGCGAAGCAGCGCCGTGAAGGCGCCGCAGGTCGGGTAGAGGGCCTCGCGCCACGCGGCGGCCTCGTCGGGCCAGTGGAAGTCGCGCGCCGTCTCGCTGAAGTGGACGAGCCCCCAACGCAGGGGGCGCAGGCCGGCGAACGCCGGGGCGACGCGGTTGCCGAGCGCCACGGCGTCGGCGAGGAGATCGGCCTCGGGCAGGTGCGCCTCCTGGACGTCGAGGTTGGCGATCGTGCCGTGCGCGATCATGCCGGCGGTCGCGAAGCGGGCCTGCACGGCGTCGGGCAGGCCGTGCGCCCAGACGTGGGGCGGCCGGCCGTCGGCGGCGTCGCGGGAGATCGCGTACCCGAGCGCGATGCGGGCATCCGTTTCCGGCGGCGCCATCGGGCCGCCGGACGCGAAGATCCGGTTGTTCCCTGCGCGGGCGGCGAGGTTGAACTCGGTCTTCACCGAGTCGGCGAGCCGGCAGAGGCGGTCGGTGAAGTGGCGGTCGTTCATGGCCGGGTAGGTGTTCGCGCTGACCAGCAACACGCACTGCGGGTTGACGGCGTGGATCGCCTCGCGCCAGCGGCGGAAGACCCGTTCCATGACGACGTTCTTGTACTCGATGGCCTTCTGATAGGCGGCGTCGTAGGCATCGGCCGCGCGCGGGTACTCGAGCCCGGTCTCCTTGCGGAAGCCCTCGCGGCACGCGGGGCACCAGCAGAACGGCTTCTCCATGTGCACCTCGTCGAAGTAGAAGCCGTCGGCGCCCATCGTCGCGAGTTCGACGAGCCGGGTCTGCACGAAGCCGGCAAACGGCGTGTTGAGGCAGATCCGCGGGCCGCGCTTGACCACGGGCTTCCCCTGCGCGTCGAGCACCCGGCATTCGGGATGCTCCCGCGCGAAGGCGTCGTCCTCCATGTGGCGATGGTAGAGAATGATCCGGCACCCCGCCGCGTGGGCCTCGTCGATGGCCTCCTTGGCGATGTTCCGCGTGCGCGCCTCGGGCTGCACGGCGCCGACGGCGCTCGGCCACCACGCGGCCTCGCTGCCGGAGCGCATGTGCCGCGCGATTTCGCGAAACCCCGCCGAGGCCAGCTTCGCCCCGGCGTGCTCGAACACCTCCGGGTTCCGCTGACGCCATACGAGGCTCAGGCGCGTGTGGGCGCAGACGCGGATCGAGTCGTACCACTCCGGCAGGCGGTAGGCGTCCGCCGCGGCCAGCCAGTCCGGCGCCACCGGCTCGAGGGGATTCGCAAGATGCCGCCGCGTCTCCGCCATGCGGCCGGCGTTGGCGGCGACGGGTGACGCCGGCGGCTCGCCGGAGCGGCCGATCCAGAGGCAGTCGGGCCGGATCGGGGCGCTGAGGAGCCGGAGAACATGATCCCCGGCCTTCAGTGGTGCCCGGCCCAGCAGGGCCCACCGCCACGCGCCGGGGCCGGACAGCGCGCCCGTGCCGGACAGTTTCGCAGACTTGGGCTTCGGCGCCCGGGACGCGCCGGACGCGTCGATGGAATACTCGACCGCCTGGTCCCGGTTCGCGGCGTAGCGCAGCCAGATGCCGTAGTCACCGTCCTCGGGGATCCGCACGGAGTACTCGCAGGCCCCCGGCTCGAAGAAGCGGCTCACCGCGGCGCCCCCGAAGGCGGAGGGGTCGCGCGACTCGGTCGCGAACGCGCCCGTCTTCGAATCGCGCCGGGTCGGCTTTTCCGCCTCGACGAGGACGCCGTCCGCCGCGGCCAGGGCGGCTGGAACCGCGGCCAGTGCCACCAAGCTGCGCATTTGCATGGTCCGTCCTCCCCGTGGCGCGCCGTTCCCGCGGCCGCCGCCATCGTAGCACGGCCTGCGCGGAGGTCGACCCGGCCCTGCGGCCCCGATTGACTTCGCCGTGCCCGCGCCCGACAGTCGGGTCATGAAACGACGTTCCTTCCTCGCCGCCGCGTCGGCGGCGGGTCTCGCCCCGGTTCTCTCCCGCGCCCAGTCGCCGTCCACGCCCGCCTCCGGGGTGCCGGGCGCGGCGGGGCCGCTGCTCGCCGGACCGCCGGTGGTCCAGCATGTGTCGGTCCGCGGCTTCGCGGTCAGCATTCATGTGACGCGGCTCGCGACGGGCCGCGTGGAGTGGGGGACGGCGCCCGACCGCCTTGACCATCGCGCCCTGGCGAGCCGCCACGGGCTCGTGGACGCCGGCCGCGACGCCCTGGTGATCCCGGTGGAATTTCCCCGCGCGCTGCCGCCGGGGTCGACGGTGCATTACCGCGTCGTCGCGAGCGACCTGGCCTACCGCAGCGCGTACAAGCTCGAGCGAGGGCCGGAGGAGGCCACCGCCGTCCGCGCGCTGCGGCTGCCGGATCCCGCGGCGGCGGCGGTGCGCTTCGCGATGGTCAACGACACGCACCAGAACCCGCAGTCGCTGCCGCGCCTGCTCGCGCGGATCGAGGCCCTCGCGCCGCAGGGGCTCCTCTGGTGCGGCGACACGTGCAACGACTTCGACGCGCAGGACAATCCCGCGGCGATTCTTCTCGCGCCGGCGGCGGATCCGGCGCGCCCGACCGACGGCGGCTGGGCCGCGACGCGGCCGCTGCTGTTCGTGCCCGGAAACCACGACGTCCGCGGCGAGCGGGCGCGCGACGTGCGGGCGATCCTCGCCGACGGCCCCGTCCCCGGCCTGCCGCGGAACTTTGCGCTGTGCGACGGCCCGGTCGCGCTGCTCGGCCTCGACACCGGCGAGGACAAGCCCGACGCGCACCCGGTCTTCGCCGGCACGGCGGCCTACGAGCCGTACCGCGAGCGCCAGGCCGCATGGCTGCGCGGGGCGCTGCGCGCGCCCGACATCGCGGCCGCCCCGTTCAAGCTCGCGCTGTGCCACATCCCGCTGCGCGGCCGGCCGGGCGACAACCCCGGCACGACGCTTGAGGGCTTCGCCGGCTACTGCGGCGACGCGGCGCGGCACTGGCTGCCGGTCCTGCGCGAGGCCGGCGTGCGGATGATCCTCAGCGGCCACACGCACCGGTGGCGCATCGACGATGCGACGGCGGACGAACCCGTGATGCAGCTCACCGGCGGCGGTCCGAAGCCGGACGAGGCCACCGTGACCGTGATCGATGCGCGGGCAGGGGAGGTGGAGATCCGCATCGAGGATCTCGACGGAAAGACGCTCGACCGCCGGACGCTCGCCCGGGCGTGACGTCCGGCACGGCGCGCCGGCTCAGGCGTGCGCGTGCGGCGTGTCGGCGTAGAAGAAACCGGGGTCGCGGCCGCGGGCGACGAGGGCCTCCTCGCGCTGGAAGATCGAGCCGCAGCCCTCGGCCATCGCGCGCAATTGCGCGGCGTCGGCGTCGGTGGCGGTCCGCAGCGCCAGGGCGGCGTCGATGGAACGCTCCTGCAGGTCGAGCCACGACGGCGGGAAGCACGTCACGACGCCCGGCAGCGAGAGCGTCCAGCGCAGCGCCATCCCGATCGAGTCGTGGTCCTCGAGCGTCCGGTACCACCATTTCCTCACGCGCTCGGCGCCCTGCGGCCACGCGCCGGCGTTGAGGGTCTTGATCGACAGCACGGCGGCGCCCTTCCGCTGCGCGAGGTCGACGACCTCCTTCGCGAAGCCGCGCGTGAACCACTCGACGTAGTTCACCGGGAACATGACGGTGTCGAACGGGAAGGCCTCCAGCGCGGCGAGGGCGCCCTTCGTGGTGTGGGCGGAGAAGCCGATCGCGCGGACCTTGCCCTGTTCCTTCGCCTTCAGGACGGTCTCCATCGCGCCGCCGGGGGCGAGGATCGCCGCGATGTCGTCGGGCTTCACGAGGTGATGGAATTGGTAGACGTCGAAGTGGTCCGTCTTCAGTCGTTCCAGCGAGCGCTCGAGCTCCTCGCGGGCGCCGTCGCGGTCGCGCCTCTTGGTCTTGCACGCAAGGTGGTAGCGGTCGCGCGGGAGGCCCTGGAGGCCGACGCCCATGCGGATCTCGCAGTTGCCGTTGTCGTAGGCCGGGGCGACGTCGAAGTAGTTCACGCCGCGGTCGAAGGCGCGGTGCAGGGCCTCGGTGCAGCGAGGCTGGTCGTAGTGCTTCAGCGCGAAGCCGGAGAAGCCGACGACCGAGACGTCCCATCCGGTCCGTCCGAGCCGCCGCCGCGGCATCGCCGACGCACCCGCCGCGTCGGCCAGCGTCCGCGCCGCTCCGAGCATCGCAGCCGCCCCGCCCGCGGTCCGCAGAAAACTCCGTCGATTCATGGCCTTCCTCCCGCCGTTGCCGGCGCGCGCCGCACGATAAGCCCGGCCCGGACGCCGCGCAACCGCCGAAGTCCCGACAATAGGACGGCCGCTCGTCGCGTCTAACGTCCTGCAAGCGGTCCCGGCCGGGACCGGAAGGGGTGGAGACATGAGCGCACGGACAATCCTGGCGGCGGCGGGGATCGCGGTTCTGGCGGGGGGAGCCCCGGCCGCGGAGGCGCCGCGGAAGCCCAACTTCATCCTGATCGTCACCGACGACCAGCGCTGGGACATGATGAGCGTCGTCCAGAAGGAGCAGGGCGACCGGGCCCGCTTCCCGTTCCTGCGCACGCCGAACCTCGACCGGATCGCCGCCGAGGGTGTCCGCTTCCGGAACGCCTTCGTCGTGAACTCGCTCTGCGCGCCGAGCCGCGCGACGTTCCTGACCGGCGCCTACGGCCACGTCAACGGCATCGTGAACAACCACACGCCGTTCCCCGCGGAGAACGCGACGTGGTCGACCGAGCTGCGCAAGGCCGGCTACCGGACCGCCTACATCGGCAAGTGGCACATGGGGAGCCAGGTCGAGAGACCGAACTTCGACTTCGCGGCGAGCTTCATCGGCCAGGGTGTCTACTTCGACTGCAAGTTCTTCGTCGACGGCGTCGAGACGAAGACGGCCGGCTACGTCGACGAGGTGTCCGCCGGGTACGCGATCGACTTCATGAAGAAGAACCGGGACCGCCCCTTCGCGATGACCGTCGGGTTCAAGGCGACGCACGGCCCCTTCACGCCGCCGCCGCATCGCGAGAAGGACTACGACGGTGAGAGCGCGCGGGCGGTTCCGAACCTCGGGAAGACGGCGATCTACCGGGGCGGCGTCGACGCGGCGAAGCTCAAGCCCGGCGAAACGCCGGCCGTCAGGACGAACACCGGCTACCTCAAGTGCATCCCCGGGATCGACGACCATGTCGGCCTCATCCTGAAGGCCCTCGACGACCTCGGCCTGGCGCAGGACACCGTGCTCGTCTTCGCCGGCGACAACGGTTACTACCTTGGCGAGCACGGCCTGGGCGACAAGCGGACCGCGTACGAGGAGAGCCTGCGCATCCCGCTGCTCGTCCGCTACCCGCGCGCCGTGGCGGCGGGCCGGACGGTCGACGCGATGGTGCTGAACATCGACATGGCGCCGACCTGGCTCGACCTCGCCGGCGTCGCCAAGGCCCCGCCGATGCACGGGCGGAGCTGGCGGCCGCTGCTTGCCGGCGACGTCCCCGCCGACTGGCGGAAGGCGTGGTTCTACTGCTACTTCTACGAGCGCGGCTTCCAGGCCCCGATGACCACCGCGGTGCGCACGGAGACGGCCAAGCTGATCCGCTATCCCGGCCACGACGAGTGGACCGAGATGTTCGACCTCGCCGCCGACCCCTACGAGTTGAACAACCTCTTCGCCGACCCCGCGCACGCGGAATTGCGGAAGCGGCTCGAGGCCGAGTACGAGGCGCAGGCGAAGGCAATCGGGTTCCAGGTGCCCGGGTACGCCGATCCGCCCGGCGCCGATGCCGGCGGGCGGAAAGCCCCCGTGGCCCGGAAGAACGCGTGGGTCCTCGACTACCGCTTCGACAAGGACGAGGGCGGCAAGGTCGTCGACGCCTCCGGCGCCGGCAGTCACGGCGCCGCGCAGGGCGCGCCGGTGGCGGAAGGGCGCGACGGACGCAAGGCGCGGCGGTTCGACGGGAAGGGGTTCATCGACGTGCCCAGGTCCCCCGCGCTCGACCCGAGCGGCGGGGCGTGGACGGTCGAGGCGACGTTCAAGGCCGGCGCGCCGGACGGCATCGTCCTCGCGCGCGGCGGGAAGACGAACGGCTACATGCTTCATCTCGCCGGCGGCCGCCCGGTCTTCACCGTCACCTCCCACAACGAGATGTCGAAGGTCGAGGGGAAGGACCCGGTCGGCGACGGCTGGGTCACGGTCCGCGCGACGATCACGGCGGACCAGCGCCTCCTTCTCGCGGTCGACGGCAAGCCGGCGGGCCGCGCGAAACTGAAGGCCTTCATCGCGGACGACCCGAACGACGGCATGCAGATCGGCGCCGACGAGCGCTCGCCGGTGATCGAGAGCGCGAAGCTGCCCCGGTTCACCGGTCTCATCGAATCGGTTCGTGTCTTCAGCGGCGAAGCGCCGTGAGCCGCGTTCCGGCCTTGGAGCCGTCGCATCGCGGCGGTAGGATCGCGCCGAATACGGAGGGCACGGACATGACGACGGGAATGGGGCGGCGGGACTTTCTTCGGACGGCGGGGCTGGCCGCGGCGGCCGCGTGGGCGGCGCCGGGCCATGTGCGGGCGGCGGACGGCCTCCCCGGCCGGCGGCCGAACATCGTCCTGATCATGACCGATGACCAGGGCTACGCTGATCTCGCCTGTCACGGCAACCCGATCCTGAAGACGCCGAACCTCGACCGGCTCCACGACGAGAGCCTCCGGTTCACCGACTTCCACGTCAGTCCCACCTGCGCTCCGACGCGCTGCTCGATCATGACCGGCCGGCACGAGTTCCGGTCGGGCATCACCCACACGATCCTCGAGCGCGAGAGGATGAGCCTGAAGGCCTTCACGCTGCCGCAGGCCCTCAAGGCCGCCGGGTACTCCACCGGGATCTTCGGCAAGTGGCATCTCGGCGACGAGGCGCCGTACCAGCCGGAGAAGCGCGGGTTCGACGAGGTCTTCATCCACGGCGCCGGCGGCATCGGGCAGTCCTATCCCGGAAGCTGCGGCGACGCGCCGGGCAACACCTACTTCGACCCCGTCATCCGGCACAACGGACGGTTCGTCCGCACGAAGGGCTTCTGCACCGACGTTTTCTTCGGGCGCGCGGCCTCGTGGATCGAGTCGCGCAAGGGGAAGGGGCCGTTCTTCGCCTACATCACCCCGAACGCGCCGCATTCGCCGTACCACGCCCCCGAGTCCCATCGCGCCCGGTTCGAGGGCAAGGTGCCGAAGGCGATCGAGGGCTTCTACGGGATGATCGAGAACATCGACGACAACGTCGGCCGCCTCCGCGCGAAGCTCGCGGAACTCGGCGTCGAGCGGGAGACCCTGTTCATATTCATGACCGACAACGGCAGCGCCGCCGGCTCGAAGATCTTCAACGCCGGCATGCGCGGCGCGAAGGGCTCGCCGTGGAACGGCGGAACCCGCGTACCGCTGTTCCTCCACTGGCCCGGCGTCCTCAAGCCCGCCGACTGCGACCGCCTCGCCGCGCACATCGATCTGTTCCCGACGTTCGCCGCCCTGGCCGGGGCCGAGGTGCCCGCGGCGACCGCCGCCGGCTTCGACGGGCGCAGTCTTGTTCCGCTGCTCGCAAACCCCGCCGCCCCCTGGGCGGAACGGTTCCTGTTCACCCACGTCGGCCGGTGGCCGCGCGGCGACGACCCGAGAGGCTTCAAGTTCACGAACTGCAGCGTGCGCCACGAGCACTGGACGCTGGTTTCGGCGCCGGACCGGCCGAAGTCGAAGGGATTCGCCTCCATTGCCGCGGACCCCGCGCCGAGATGGCAGCTCTTCGATCTGAAGGCCGACCCGGGCGAGACGACCGACGTCTCCGCCGCTCACCCGGACGTCGTCGCGAAGCTGTCGAAGGCCTACGATGCGTGGTGGCAGAGCGTCCTGCCCGGCATGGAGAACGAAGACGCGCCGCAGCCCGCGGAGAACCCGTACAAGACGTGGTTCCGCGAGCAGTTTGGTCCCGACGCAAGCGCGAAACCGGACTACCCGCTGCCGGCGGGCTCCTGACGCCCGGCTACTTCGCCCCGACGCAGACCAGCTTCGACGCGGTGCGGATGTGGAGGCGCCCGCCGGCGACGGCGATCGAGGCGCGGCACGGCCCGTCGCCGAGCGGCACCGTGGACAGCACCTTGAACTCGTCGCCCGCCGCCAGCACGACCACCTCGCCGTTCTCGCTGAGGCAGTAGATCCTCCCGTCGGCGCCGGTCGGCGAGGCGCGCAGGATGCTCGTGACCGGCAGCTTCGCGTGCCAGGTCTCCGTGCCGGTGGCCGGGTCGAGGCAGGCGATCTCCTTGCGGTCGCCGTCGACGACGTAGAGCCGCCCCCGGTACGGCAGGGGCGTGCAGACGTCCGCCGTGATGGCCTCGGTGCTCCACGCAAGGTGCGTCGCGCTGACGTCGCCCCGGCCGCCGTCGCGGATACCGAGCACCGGGCCCTTCTTCGGGCAGCAGGCGAAGATCCTGCCGTCGAGCGCGGCGACCGAGGGGACGACGCGATTGAAACGCTGGCCCTTCGGGTTGAGGCCGAAGCAGCGCCAGATCTCCCCGCCGGTGTCCGGGCGGTGGGCGGTCACGCAGTCGCCGCCGACAAGGAGGATCTCGCGTCCTCCCGGGCCGTCGTGCGGGACGGGCGTCGCGTAGGATTCCATCGATTCCTCGACGGCCGGTGTCGCCCTCACGTGCTTCCAGAGATCGCGCCCGGTGTCGGGATCGACACACAGCAGGAAGGACTGGCGTTCCGGGCGGTCGTCGACGGCGTGCTTGTAGGTCGGCGGGTTCCGCTGGAGGACCTGGACGTAGAGCCGGCCATCGAGCAGCAGGGGGCTTGAGCCGTAGATCCACATGTGGGCGAACTTCCCGGACTCCTTCGCGAGATTGCGCGTCCACAGCACCTTCCCGGCGGTGTCGAGCGCGGCGAGGTCGCCGGTCGCATAGAGCGCGAAGACGCGGCGGCCGTCGGTCACGGGGGAGGGCGACGCGAGGTTGTTGCGGCCGATGACGAGGTCGCCCTCGCCGAGCGTGCGGGTCCAGCGGTGCGCGCCGTCGCGGGCGTCGAGGCAGTGCAGCACGAGGTTGCCGTTGGTCTCGGCGGACGACGCGAAGACGAAGCCGCCGGCGATGACCGGTGTCGACGCGCTCATCCCGGCGAGCGGGGCGGTCCACGCGACGCCCTCTGTTGCGGTCCACGACACCGGCAGGCCGGTCTCGTCCGACGTGCCGTTGTGGAACGGCCCCCGCCACTGCGGCCAGTCGGCGGCGCCGGACGACGACAGGGCGGCGAAGGTCATGGCAACGGCCAGGATCGGGGTGCGCGGATTCATGCGCGCCTTTCTGCCCGTTTTTGCGGCCGGACGCAATCCCGGCGCCGGAGCCGGGAGTGGGGAGCCGGGAATCGGGAGTGGGGAGTCGGAAAGGGGGAGTGGGGGGACGGGAGTAGGGAAAGGGGAGTCGGGGTGCGGATCCGGGACGCGGAACCCGGCATGAGGTCCGGGTCCGGCTACGGCGCGCCGGCGGACAGCGTGACGTTGTCGATGTGGAAGGTGGCCGGATTCGTCGCGGCGCTGATGAAGCCGGCCCACTGGAACTTCCGGAATTCCTTCGATGCCGACGGCAGGTTGGTGTGGACGAGCGTTGTGCCGCCGGCGGGGGTGATGCGGAGGTCGTAGGCGCCGGTCGAGGCCGCGCCGAGGGGGCAGGTGATCTCCACGCGGGCCCACGAGCCGTGCGGCACGGTCCCGATCTTCCGTTTCCCGGCCGTGACGTCGCCCTTGGCGTCGATCCGGACCGACGGCCCCGCGTGGTACGGGTGCGCCGCGTCGCGCCACTCGTGCCAGAGGATCGCGCCGGGCTCCATCCGCACGTCGAACGACGCCCTCGCCACGCCCTTCCGCAGGTTCAATGCGTACGAGACCATCGGGCAGTGCGAGGCCGGCAGGCCCGCCGCGTCGGCGAACTTCAGACTGTGCCGGCCCGAGGCGGCGACGCCGTCCACGACCCGCGCCTGCGCCCCGCCGCCCTCGCCGGTGGTCTGGGCGTTGGCCGCCTTCGCGCCGGCGGCGGTGGATTCGAAACCCTCGTCGACTCCCTTGTCCGACCGTTCCGCCGTCGCGGGCAGCACGAACTCCGGCCGCCTTACGGCCCCCGGCAGCGCGACCCACGCGGGGTCGCCGTACAGGCCGATGCCGTCGAGGCTGACGGGGCGGAACCCGATCCTCTCCGCGGACGAGCCGGGGCGCAGCCGGAAGTCGCGCGCGGCGGGGTCGGCGAAGAGCGGGTCGGCGAGCAGCGAGTCGGCGTCCTGTCCGCTCGTCGCGCGCCACTCGTTCCAGTCGCGGTTGTCGAAGAGCGGCTCCGACGGCGCGGTGGTCCAGTAGACGTTGCTGTTGACGTGGTAGTCGCCGTTGCGCCAGGCGCGGATCAGGATCCGGTCGTTGTCGCAGTAGACGAGGTTCCGGACGAAGACGACGGAGTTGCTGAGGTCCTCGCGCGACCGCTGCACCTGCGCCTCGCGCGAGAAGGCGAGGATGTTGTTCCGGATGACGTTGCCGCGGCCGTAGTGCTGGTGGAAGCCGCCGGACTTCGTGTCATGGACGACGTTGTCCTCCATCACGATCTCCGACGAACCCTCGTCGGTGTAGAGGCCCCAGCCGCCGTAGCTGTAGGAGTTCACGTGGTGGATGTGGTTGTGCGCGACGACAGTGCCGGGCGAGGGACCGAGGGTGTAGACGCCGCCCATGTCGCTGAGCGCGCCCCAGCCGAGATGGTGGAGGTGGTTGTCGACGATCCGGTTGTGATGCGCGGCGCTCTTCCCGAAGCCCCAGACCCATCCGACGGAGACGGCGGAGTAGAAGAAATCGGAGATCTCGTTCCGCGAGACGGTGTTGAAGGCGCTGTGGCCGATGATGACGCCGACGCCCGCCGGGAAGACATGGCCGCCGTCGTGGATGAAGCAGTTGTCGACCGTCGTGTGGCCGGTGTCGCGCGGGCCGGCGCCGTCCATCGTGAACTGCGGCGTCGCGGCGCCGGCGACGGTGTTCGACTTCGCAGGCGTCGCCTGCCGCGTGAACTCGCCGATCTTGATGCCGCCGGCGCCGAGGTCGTGGAGGTGGCAGCGCTCGATCCGGTTGCTGCGGCAGCCGGGGCCGAGCTCCAGCGCGTAGGTGCCGACGTGGGCGATCTCGCATCCCTCGAAGGCCACGCGGTGGGCGCCGCGAAGCTCGACGGCGGCGCGGAGCGCGACGTTGGCCTGGCCGTCGACCGCATCGGTTCGGTTGGAGAAGGCCCAGTCGGCGTGGCGGAAGGAGAGGCCGCGGAGGACGATGTCGTGGACGGTGCGGCCGGCGGCCCAGTCGCCGTCGATCACGAGCAGCTGCGCGAGGGCGGGCGCGACGACCTCCGCGCGGGCGGGGTCCTCGCCGGGGCGGGGGAGGTACTCGAGGCGGCCGGTCGCGCGGTCGAGGTACCACTCCCCGGGCGCGTCGAGTCCCTCGCGGACGTTGTCGACGACGTAGCGCTGGTCGTTCTCCCACCAGCCGACGGGCCAGCCGCAGGGGTTGGCGAAGCGGACGGTGCCCGCGGCCTCGTCGATCGAGTCGAGCCAGTGGAGCGATGCGGTCCACGAGTGGTAGAGAAAGAGGTTCACGTCCTTCAGGTTCGCCCACGAGGCCTTCAGGTCGCCCGTGCGGAACCGGAATCCGTGGCGGATGTCCGGCAGTTTCCCGGTCTTCGTCTTGTCTTTCGGGTAGGCCGCCAGCGGTCCCCCGGTGCGGAGCCAGCCCTCGTTCGGGATGCGGGCGCGCACGGCGCGGCGGCCGTCGACGAAGAGCTGGCGGAAGATCCGGCGGCCCTCGCGGACGTCGGGCAGGTCGGCGGTCCAGCGGCCGCCCTCGCCGGGGCGGAGGCCGGCGATGCGGCGCCCCCCGCTGAGGACGGCGGGGCCGTCGCCCGCGGCGGTCCACACGACCGGGTGCTCCGGCGAGCCCGAGTCTTCGGGGCCGAGGCGCAGCGGCGCGTTGAGCGCGTAGGTGCCGGCCTGCAGGCGGATGACGACGGGCTCGCGCCCGGCGGCGGCGCGCGCCGCGTCGCGGGCGCGCGCGGGGGTGGCGAAGGGGCCGTCGGCGCCGTCCGCCGAGGGCGCGGCGGGCCGGCCGGACCATGCGTCGTTGCCGCCCGGGGCGACGTGGAATTCGGCGGCGGCGGCGGCGAGCGCGGAGGCGGCCAGCAGGACGGCGGCGGTACGGGTGTGCGGATGCATGGTCGGCGTCCTCCCGATGTCGATCACCAGCGCCTGCATTTCGCGCCTCTCGTGCGTTTCGTGGTTCGCCGGCCGTTTCCTTCGTCATTCATACCGCAGCGCCTCGATCGGATCGAGGCGCGAGGCCTTGCGGGCGGGGTAGAAGCCGAAGAAGATGCCGACGGCGGCGCTGAAGGCGAAGGCGAGGACGATGGACGACGGCGAGATCAGCGTCGGCCACTCGGTCTTCGCCGCGATGAGCCGCGCGGCGCCGGCGCCGGCCAGGATGCCGATGAGACCCCCGATCACGCTGAGCGTGACGGCCTCCGCGAGGAACTGCAGAAGGATGTCGAGCCCGCGCGCGCCGACGGCCATGCGGATGCCGATCTCGCGGGTGCGCTCGGTGACGCTGACGAGCATGATGTTCATGATGCCGATGCCGCCGACGAGCAGCGAGACGCCGGCGATGGAACCGAGCAGCATCGTCATGATACGGGTCATTTCGGTCGCGGTCTCGGCGAGCTCCTGCTGGGTTCGGACGACGAAGTCGTCGTCGGCACCCTCGCGGATGCGGTGGCGTTGGCGGAGCAGGGCGGTGATCTGGTCGACCACGCTTTCGACCATCGACGGGCTCTGCACCTGCACGACGAAGGCCCGGAAGTAGCTGTCGCCGGTCAGGCGCACCATCGCCGTCGTGTAGGGGACGAGCAGCACGTCGTCCTGGTCGCTGCCCATCATCGACATGCCCTTCGAGGCCAGCGAACCGATGATCGTGTAGGGCGAGTTCCGGATCCGGATCACCTGGCCGACCGGGTCGGAGCCCGGGAAGAGCGTTTCCGACGTGGTCGAGCCGATCAGGCAGACCTTGGCGGCGGTGCGGACGTCCTGGTCCGTGAACGGGGCGCCGCCGGAGAGCGACCAGTTCCGCACGGCCAGGTAGTCCTCGCCGACGCCCATCGCGGTCGTGCTGAGGTTCTGGTTCCCGGCGGTCACCTGGACGCCGGTCCGCAGTTCCGGGCTGATGCCGGCCACGCCGGTGACCTCGCGCCGGATCGCGGCGTAGTCCTCGCGCGTCAGCGTGTGCCACGACCCGAAGCCGCTGCGGACGCCGCGGCGGGAGACGTGGCCGGACATGACGAGGATGACGTTCTGCCCGAGCGCGGCGATGCGCTGTTCGATCATCGCGCTGGCGCCGTTGCCGATGCTGACCATCGTGATGACCGCGCCGACGCCGATGATGATGCCGAGCATCGTCAGGAACGTGCGCAGCTTGTTGCGGCGCAGCGCCAGCAGGGCGACGCGAAGGGTGGCGACGCTTCTCACGATCCCGGCTCCAGCTGCTGGTGTTCGGCCTCGAGCGCGGCGAGCGCGGCGGAGGCGGTCAGGCGCGAGGCCACCGCGGCGTCGCGCACGATCCGCCCGTCACGCATCACGATGTTGCGCCTCGTGAAGCGCGCGATGTCGGCCTCGTGGGTCACCATGACGATCGTGATGCCGGCGTCGTTGAGGGACTGGAACAGGTCCATGATCTCGACGCTGGTCCGGCTGTCCAGGTTGCCCGTCGGCTCGTCGGCGAGCAGCAGCGACGGTTCCAGCACGAGCGCGCGCGCGATCGCGACCCGCTGCTGCTGGCCGCCGCTGAGCTGGTTCGGGACGTGATCCATGCGGTCGGCGAGGCCGACCTTCTCCAGCACGGACCGGGCCCGCGCGCGGCGTTCGCGGCCCGGCAGCTGCGGGTGCGTGTAAAGCATCGGCAGCTCGACGTTGTCGAGGGCGGTCGTCCGCGAGAGGAGGTTGAAGCCCTGGAAGATGAAGCCCAGCTTCCGGTTGCGGATGTCGGCCAGCGCGTTGCGGCTCAGGCCCGAGACGTCGGCGCCGTCGAGGCGGTAGGCGCCGGCCGTCGGACGGTCGAGGCAGCCGAGGATGTTCATCAGCGTCGACTTGCCCGAGCCGCTGGCGCCGAGGATCGCGACGAACTCGCCGCGCCCGATGGCGACCGACACGTCGCGCACGGCGTGGACCTCGACCGGGCCCGTCCGGTAGGTCTTGCGCACGGCGTCGAGATGGATGACGGGATCCACGGCCGCGCCTCACGGCCTCCGCATCGGCGGCCCGCCGAACGGCGAACCCGGCGTGGGCATCGAGGGCTTCTCGCGGGAGACGGTGCCGATGGCGACGATGTCGCCCTCGGCCACTCCGGACATCGCCTCGCTGTTCGATCCGTCGCTGATGCCGCACTGGACGGCGACGGGGTCCAGTTCGACGGCCACGGCGCCCGCCACCGTGTTGGTGACCACGCGGTACGCGGTGCGCGTCTGGGGTTTGTCGGAGGCGCCGCCGTTGCCCTCGCGCGGGCCGCCGCGTCCGCCGAACTCGGCGCGCATCGCGGCGCGCTCCGCGTCGTCGAGCTGGCCGTCGCCGTTGCGGTCGAACCGGGCGAGCATGCGGGCGCGCGCCTCGGGGTCCGACGGTCCGCGTCCCTCGCGGCGCGCGGCCCCCTCGCCGCCCGGCGCGGGCCCGCCCGCCGCGGCCACGACGCCGGTCGGGGCGGACCCGGCGGCGGCCGTGACCGCGTTGCTGCGGACCACGGCGTTCTCGGGGACGCGGAAGCGGAGCGCCGCATTCGGGATGCGGACGACGTCCGCCTTCTTGGCGGTCGTGATCGTGACGTTGGCCGTCATGCCGGGCTTCAGCTTGAGGTCGTCGTTCGTGACGTCGATGATCGTCGCGTAGGTGACCACGTTCTGCGTCGTGATCGCCTCGTTGCGGACCTGCGAGACCCGGCCCTCGAACGTGCGGGTCGGGAACGCCTCGACGGTGAAGCTGACCTCCTGGCCCACCTCGACCCCGCCGACGTCGGCCTCGGACACCATCGCCTCGATCTGCATCCGCGTGAGGTCGCGGGCGATCAGGAAGAGCTTGGGCGCCGAGAAGCTGGCCTGGACGGTCTGGCCGACGTCAACGCTGCGGGAGATCACGGTGCCGTCGATCGGCGAGTAGATCTTCGTCCGCTCGACGTCCACGCGGGCGCTCGCGACGTTCGCCTCCTTCACCTTGACCGTGGCCTGCCGCTGCTCGAGCTCGGCCGTGGTCTGGTCGAACTCGGACTCGGCGATGAGGTTGTCCTTCCTCAGCTCCGCGGCCCGCTTCGCGTTGATCTGGGCGAGCGTCAGCTGGGCGCGGGCGCTGGCGAGGTCGCCCTCGGCCTGGATCAGGCGGGCCTCGTACGTGGCCGGGTCGAGCTCGGCGACCAGCTGGCCGTTCGTCACCGTGGCGTTGTAGTCGGCGTGGATCGCGCGGATGTTGCCCGACACCTGGCTGCCGACCTCGACCTTGACCAGCGGGATCAGCTGCCCGCTGGCGGTGACCGTCTGCACGATGTCGCCGCGGCTGACCACGGCCGTGCGGTACTCGGGCGCCTCGCCGCTCCCCGCCCGGTGGGTCCACCACCACGCGCCCCCGCCGAGGCCCCCGAGGACCACGAGCCATCCGATCCATGCCCGACCGCCGCCGTGTCCGCTCATGGGGCCGCCTCCGTCTCGACATCGATGCGCCGGTGCCGCAGCGTCGTGCCCTCGCGCTGCCGCAGCAGGGCCAGGGCCTTGTTGTAGTCCGCCAGCGCGCGGATCTCCTCCGCCCGGGCGGAGGTGAGGTCGCGCTGGAGTTGGAGCACCTCGTAGCTGCGCAGCTTGCCGGTGGCCAGCTTGGTCTCCCCCGCGGCCAGCGCCGCCTCGGCGAACGCCCGCGCCTCGCGGGTCGCCGCGACCCGCTCGAAGCTGCTGCGCGCCGCGACGACGGCATTGTCGACCTGGACGGCGATCGTCTGCCGGAGCTGCCGGAGCTGGTCCCCGGCGCGGTCGCGCTCCGCGACACTCACCCGGTAGCCCTCCCGCGCGCGCCGGTTGCCGATCGGGATCGAGACGGACAGGCCGACGGTGTAGTACGGGAACGAGCCGTCCCCGAGCTGGTCGAAGGTGCCGGCCAGCTCGTCGCTGCTCGCCGCGTGGCCGTAGGTGCCCACGAGGTCGACCTGGGGAAAGAGCTGGTTGCGCTGGAACGCGGTCAGCAGGCCGCGCCGCTCGAGGTCGACGATCGCCTGGTGCAGGTCCGGCCGGCTCCGGTAGGCCTCCTCGCGGCTGCGCGCGGCGTCGAGGTCGGCGGGGTCGGCCGCGAGCGATTCCGCCGGCGCGATGGCCGTGTCCGCCCATCCGCCGATGTCGTCGCTGATCAGGTTCTTCAGCGTCGTCTCCTGCGTGGCCAGCGCGCGCTGCGCCTCGATCAGGTCCGCCCGGCTGGCGGCCATCTGCGCCTGGGCCTGGCGCTCGTCGAGCGGTTCCATGACCCCGATCCGGACGCGCAGGGAGTTCTCTCGCACCAGCCGTTCCGCGAGCCCGAGCGCGGCCTGTCGGATGCGGACCGTCTCCTGTGCCGCGAGGAGCTCGAAGTACGCCACCTCGACGAGCGCCACGACGTTCATCAGCTGCGCGCGGACCGCGAGCTCGGAGCTTCGCAGGTCCGCGCGACGCAGGCGCACCGTGTAGCGCGTCTCGTCGATCCACGCGTTGCGCAGCAGGGGCTGGCGCAGTTCCAGGAACGTGGCCTGTCCGCTGGCCACCGCGAACGGGGCGAGGGTGCTGTTGCCGGAGCTGTCGACCGTCCGCCGGTCGCCCTCGGTGTCCCGCGCGGTCACATTGAGGCTGTAGGACGCGCCGAACGGGGTCTGCCCCCCGAAGCTCGCCGTGTACCGCATCGCATCCGACTCCGACGACGTGACCGGTTCGTTGAAATCGTCCAGGCCGCCCGGCTCCTCCTGCGACTCGTGCTCCGTGTCGAACCGGAGCGTCGGATCGTAGCCGCCGAGGGCGAGGCGCACCCGGTTCAAGGCGATCTGGGGCTCGTAGCGCGCGATGCGCAGGTCGTGGTTGCGGGCCAGCGCCTCGCGGATGCAGTCCTCCAGCGACAGCGTCCTCGCCGCCGCGGCCGGATCCGCGGCCCGGGCGATCGCCGCCGCGAAGAGGAGTCCCGCGCCCGCGACCGACGCGAGCCGCGCCGCAGGGGGATGCATGTGCGCGTTCATGAAGCCCGCATCCTATCGCGATCCCGCGGCGCACGCAAAGCGCTTGATGCCCGTGTCCGCAGGTGTGAAATAATGCCGCGCGACGCGCGTCTCATGGGGAGGTCCCCAGGCGACGGGGGCGCGGAAGGAGCCGGTGTTCATGAAGAAGATCGTTCTTGCGGCGGTGGCGGCATTCGGAGCGCTCGCGGCGGGTGCGGCGCAGCGGCCGAACATCGTGTTCGTGCTGGCGGACGACCTCGGCTGGACCGACCTGGCGTGCCAGGGCTCGAAGTACTACGAGACGCCGGCCATCGACCGGCTCGCCGCGCAGGGCCTGCGGTTCACGCACGGCTACACGTGCGGGCCGAACTGCCAGCCGACGCGCGCCGCGCTGATGAGCGGGCAGTACGGTCCCCGCACCGGCGTCTACACCGTCGGCGGCACGGACCGCTTCGACACCTCGATGCGCCCGCGGGTGCCGGTCGAGAACGTCACGCGCCTCGCCCCGTCGGTCGTCACGGTCGCCGAATCGCTCAAGAAGGCCGGCTACGCGACCGCGATCTTCGGCAAGTGGCACCTGGGCGAGGACCCCGAACACCACCCGTCGGCGCAGGGCTTCGACGAGGCCATCGTCACGATGGGGAAGCACTACAAGTTCAACACGACGCCGAAGGTGGACGTGCCGGACGATGTCTACCTCGCCGACTTCCTGACCGACCGCGCGGTCGACTTCATCGAACGCCGCAAGGCGGAGCCGTTCTTCCTCTACGTGACGCACTTCGCCGTCCACTCGCCCCATCACGCCAAACCGGAGAAGGAGGCCGCCTTCAAGGACAAGCCCGCCGCCGCCGGCCACGCCTCGCCCGTCTATGCCGGCATGATCGCCAGCGTCGACGAGAGCGTCGGGCGGATCGTCGCGAAGCTCGACCAGCTCGGGCTGTCGTCGAACACGCTCGTCATCTTCTCCAGCGACAACGGCGGCGTCGGCGGCTACGCCCGCGAGGGCCTGAAGGCCGGCGACATCACCGACAACGCCCCGCTGCGCAGCGGCAAGGGATCGCTCTACGAGGGCGGAACGCGCGTGCCCTTCATCTTCCGCTGGTCCGGCACGATCGCTGCCGGCGGCACCTGCGACGAGCCGATCGCCAGCGTCGACATCCACCCCACCTTCCTCGCCCTCGCCGGCGGGAAGCCTCCCCCGGACCAGGTGCTGGACGGTGCGGACATCACCCCGCTGCTGCGCGGCGATGCCGGGGCGTTCCGCCGCGACGCGCTCTACTGGCACTTCCCCGGCTACCTCGGATCCGGCGCGAACCAGTGGCGCACGACGCCGGTCAGCGCGATCCGCCGCGGCGAGTGGAAGCTGCTCGAGTTCCTCGAGGACGGCCACCTCGAGCTCTACAACGTGATCGCCGACGTCGGCCAGACGAACAACCTCGCCGCCGCGAAGCCGGATCTCGCCAAGGAACTCCACGCGAAGCTCCAGGCCTGGCGCACGGAGATCAAGGCCCCCATGCCCGCGAAGCGCGACCCCAACGCGCCCGCGCCGGCGGCGAAGGGGCAGGGCAAGGGGAAGGGCGGCGGCGGGAAGAAGGCGAAGAAGTGAGAAACTCCAAACTCCAAGGAAGTGGGATGTGGCAAGGAAGGAAGTGAGAAGGAGGGCGGCTCCGCCCGGTGAATGGGGAAGCACACCGGGTGGAATCTGGCCTTTCTCCTTCCCCCCCTTCCGTCTTTTTCACTTCCTTGGAGTTTGGAGTTTTCTACTTCCTGTCTTGGTGTTCACCACCCCGGCTTGTGCCGGCGATTCCGCGGATCTCGACGCCCGGCTCCGCGTCGCCCACCAGCTTGCGCGCGAACACAACGACCGGGCGCTCGTCGGGCGCGTCGAGTCCGCGGCGTCGGAGGCGAAGCGGTTCGCCCGCGACGGCCGGGGCGGCGACGCGGAGGGGGTGGTCCGCCGCGTCGAGGCGGAGGTCGGCATCGACCCGGGCGGCTGGTCCATGCACGGCCAGCCGATCTTCCGGCCGACGCCGGAGACCGAGGCGCGGCGGACGGAGATCAACGTCCGGCTCGACCGCGCCGCCGCATCGGGCGATCCGGCGGCCGTGCGCGCGGTGACGTCGGAATTGCGGGCCGTCCTCGGCGCCCAGGCCGGCGTGCCCGACGCGCGGCGGCCCGGCCGCCGCGCCGCGCCCTGCACCCTGACGGAGCGTGAGGCGGTCGACCTCTTCCTGGCGGCGATGGACGCCGAGGGCCGCTCCGTGCGGGCCCTCGGCGATCCCGCGGCGGCGCCCCGGATGCTGCGCGACCACGCCGGACTGGTCGCCGCCCTGCTCGACATCCGGCCCGCCGTGGCGCGGCACCGGCCGGACCGCTTGGAGGAGCTGGACCGCACGGTCGCGGCGGTCTGCGCGGTGCTCGTCGCCCGCCAGCAGCCGGAGGGGCACTTCCCGTTCCCGGACCTGCGCGGCCGCAACCTCCGGTTCGGCGCCATGATCGATCGGGCCGTCCGCGAGGCGGGCGCGGTCGTGCGCGACGGATGGGTGCTCACGCCCGACCCCGGCGGGGGCAGCCAGTTCGACACCGGGCTCTGCGGCGTCGCGCTGCTGCGCGCCGGCGCGTCGCTGACCAACGCGACGTGGACGGCGGCGGGCCTGCGCGCGGCCGATTGGGCCCTCGCGCAGCCCTGCTGCGCCAACTTCAACTACAACGCGTTCTCCCTCTCGCTGCTCGCCGCCGCCTCGCGCGCGGAGGGCGGATCGAGGCGCCTGGACGCCGCGATGGCCAAGTTCCGGGCCGGTGTCGCGCCGGGGCAGGCGCCGAACGGACGCTGGCTCGACCCGCACAACGCGCGGACCGTCTACCATCTCATCCTGCTGCGCGGGGTCCGCGATCTCGCCGCAGCGGTGCCGGCGGACCGCGCCGCGGACCGCCGGGAGGTCCAATCGGTGCTCGACCTCGCGATCGAGGCCCTGTTACAGGAATACGACGCCTGCGGCGTCACGGTCGCCGCGCCGGCGGTGCTGGCCGATTGCGCGGCCGACGGTGTCGGCGACCCCGCGCGGGTGCGGAGCGCGCTGGCGGGGCACGTGGCGGTCGTGATGGAGGATTGCCGCCGGGGCGGCGCCGTGCGCATGGGGGCGTCGGCGGTGGATGTCGCCGCGCTGGCGCGGCGAACGGAAGACGGAAGACGGAAAACGGAAGACGGGAGGGAAGGGGTGCCATGAAGCTTGGAATGAACCGTGCGGCGATCGCAGCGGCCTGCGTGATGTCCGCCGCCGCGGGCGCGGCGACGAAGCCGAACATCCTCTTCATCGCGGTGGACGACCTTCGGCCGGAGCTGGGCTGTTACGGGCACGCCCACATCCACAGTCCCGCCATCGATCGCATCGCGCGCTCGGGCATGGTGTTCAACCGGGCCTACTGCCAGCAGGCGGTCTGCTCGCCCTCGCGCTCGAGCCTGCTGACCGGCGCGCGGCCGGACACGACGCGCGTCTACGACCTCGAGACGCACTTCCGGAAGAACCTCCCGGACGTCGTCGCACTGCCGGAGCATTTCAAGAAGAACGGCTACTTCGTGCAGGGCATGGGCAAACTCTATCACGGAAGCCTCGACGACCCGCAATCGTGGTCCGTCCCCTGGACCTCGCCGAAGACGACGCACGGCGCCTACGCGCTCGAGGCCAACCGCGCGATCGTCGCGCGCAAGGTCGCCGAGACGAAGGCGCTCAAGGCGGCGGGCAGGAAGCCGACCCGCACACGCGACTACGGCCCGCCGACGGAGTGCGCCGACGTGCCGGACGACACCTTCCACGACGGCGCGCTGGCGGACATGGCCGTCGCCGCGCTGCGCGAGATCGCGGCGAAGAAGCAGCCGTTCTGGCTCGGCGTCGGCTTCATCCGTCCCCACCTGCCCTTCGTGGCGCCGAAGAAGTACTGGGACCTCTACGATCCCGCCAAGATCCGGCTCGCCCCGAACCCGTTCCGGCCCCGCAACGCGCCGGAGTACGCCGTGCAGGAGGGCGGGGAGCTCCGGACGTACGACGGCGTGCCCAAGGGGCATCTGCCCGACGACATGGCGCGGACGCTCAAGCACGGCTACTACGCGGCGATCAGCTACATGGACGCCCAGGTCGGGAAGGTGCTCGACGAACTGGAACGGCTCGGCCTCCGGGACTCGACGATCGTCATCCTCTGGGGCGACCATGGCTGGAAGCTCGGCGAGCACGACGCCTGGTGCAAGCACACCTGCACGGAGAACGACGCCAACGCACCGCTGCTGGTCTCCGTTCCGGGCATGAAGACCGCCGGTGCGCGCACCGACGCGCTCGTCGAGTTCGTCGACATCTACCCCACGCTGGCCGATCTCGCCGGCCTCCCGCTGCCCGCCCACCTCGAGGGCGCCAGCTTCAAGCCGGTGCTCGACGATCCGAAGCGCCCCTGGAAGGCCGCCGCCTTCAACCAGTACCCCCGCGGCAAACTGATGGGCTACTCGATGCGGACCGACCGGTACCGCCTCACGATGTGGGTCGACGCGAAGGACCACGCCAAGGTCGACGCGGTCGAACTCTACGACCACCAGGCCGACCCCCAGGAGAACGAGAACATCGCCGGCCGCCCCGACATGGCGGCGACGGTGGAGAAACTGACCGCGCAGCTCCGCGCCGGCTGGAAGGCCGCCCTTCCGCCCCGCTGAGGCGCGCCGGATCCGCGGGCGTGTGACGGGCACCCCGGTCCGTCCGGATGGGTTTCCAACCCTTGGAAACGTGACCGTGGCGGGCGTCCAAGGATTGGAAACCGCTCCGGCGCCTGCGAAACCGCGCCAGGGACGAAAGATTTTTCCGTCTGGCAAGGTTTTTGTGTCCAGCCGGTTAGGACTTCCGGCCGCCCCCGGATGGTCGAATTGCTGGATTTCAGGCCCATCATGGGCTACTCTGCACGCCCTTTTTTGGGCTATGAGGAAGAACCGGGTCATAGGGAAGATGGCGGCGTGCGCGGCGGCTGTGTGGCTCGCTGCGGGGGCTGCGGGCGCGTCGGCGACGCCGATCCACCAGACGGCGGTCGCCAAGGCTCTGCCGGCACGGGAAGTCGGAATATTGGTTGACGTCGGACGGGAGTATGGGCTCGTCGGCGATTCCCTCAAGCTCCTGCTCGTGATCCGGAAGATCGAGAACGGCGGGCCGGGCCTCGAGATGGGCGTCGGGTCGAACGTCCCCGGGCACCGCGCCCGGCGGTATGCCGGCCAGCCGGATCTCAGCCTCCGCATCCAGGCCCGTTGGGCCGCCGGCACCATCCGCGACCGCTTCACCGGCAATCTCGAGAGCTTCGCGAAGCGCTACTGCCCTCCGAAGTGGCGCCACTGGACCTCCATGGCGCGCCACTGGATGACCCGCGGCTAGAAGAGAGCCCGAAGCCGCCAATCCCGAAGCACGAAGCCAGCACGGCGCGAGAAGCGCCAAGGCTTCCAACGCCCTCTTGTTCGGGGTTTCGGGATCAGAAATTGTCTCGTGCTTCGGACTTCCGGTTTCGTGCTTTCCTCCGGCGCGGGATGCGCCGATACTCGCAGGCTCATGAAGCCATTCCTCGCCGGTCTTCTCGCGGCCCTCGCGACGGCGGCGTCCGCCGGGCGTCCGAACTTCCTGTTAATCTTCGCCGACGACATGGGCTGGGGCGACCCCGGTTGCCAGGGCGGCACGATGGCGCCGACGCCGGCGATCGATTCCCTCGCGCGCGATGGCGTGCGCTGCACGGACGGCTACGTCGCCGCCCCGGTCTGCTCCCCCAGCCGGCACGGGCTGATGGCCGGCGCCTACCCGCAGCGGTTCGGCATGCAGTGGAACACCGACCGCGGCCTCTGCGCCATCCCCCCGGGGCACAAGCTCCTTCCGGAAGCGCTGAAAGCCGCCGGCTACGCGACCGGGCTGGTGGGCAAGTGGAACGTCAACCGCGACCCCGCGCCGATGTTCGATGAGATCCACGACCTGATGGACTGGGAGGGCGACTATTGGCCCGACGCCGCCGGCCACTACACCGGCCTCGGCACGAACGAGCACGCCTCGGGCAAGGTCCAGGGCGTCTGGGGGCCGGAGCGTCCCGGTGACGAGTACCTCACCGACCGCCTCGGCCGCCACGCCGTCGACTTCGTGAAGCGCCGGAAGGACGATCCCTTCTTCCTCTACCTCGCCTTCAACGCCGTCCACAGCCCCTGGCACGGGAAGACCGAGCACAAGGAACGGTTCGGCGGACTGAAGCCGGAGCCCCTGCCGTACTACGCCTCGATGGTCGTGTGCATGGACGAGGCCATCGGCCGCGTGCTCGCCGCGCTGCGGGAAGCCGACGTCGCGGACAACACGATCGTCGCTTTCCTCAGCGACAACGGGCCCGCGCGGAGCGACATCAAGGGCGCGAAGCCGGAATGGCCGAAGGACACGATCATCGGCTCCACCGGCGGCCTCAACGGATGGAAGGCGCAGTACCTCGAGGGCGGAATCCGCGTGCCGTTCCTGCTCCGCTGGCCCGGACGGATCCGGGCCGGATCGGAGTACCGCCGCCCGGTGAGCTCGATGGACCTCTACGCGACCTTCTGCGCCGCGGCGGGCGTGGCGGTCCCGGCGGGCACGCGGCTTGACGGCGTCGACCTCGCGCCGTTCCTGTCCGGCGCCGCATCCGGCGATCCGCACGCGGATCTGTTCTGGATGCACGACGGCATGGGCGCGATGCGCCGCGGCGACTGGAAGCTCGTCGTCAGCCCCTCCGCCCCGAAGCTGCGGCTCTTCGACCTCGCCGCGGACCGGGCCGAGTCGCGCGACCTGTCCGCCGGGAAGCCCGAGGTCCTGGCCGCGCTCCACGCCGCCTGGACGAACTGGGGTGCCGCGATGCCGCCCGCCGCCAACGCGGCCGCGCGCACGAAGGGCCCGGCGCCGAGGCCGGTCGCGGGCCCGGTCACCGGCCGGTTCGGCATCCGGGAGATGAAGTCCCCCGAGGGCAGGCCCTTCAACGTCTACACGGTCACCACGGCGGACGGCGTCGAGTTCCTGCTCTACTACCGCCTCGCCAAGGACCACCTCGGCGGCCGGAAGGCCGGTGCCCTCGCGGGGAAGACCGTGCGTGTGACGGGCGCCGCGACGCGCTCCGGAACGACCGGTCAGTTCTCGGCCGTGACGGCGATGGAGTTTCCGGGGGAATAGCGGGCACGGCGTCGGACCGGGGGAGGACGACATGCAGAAGGCCATGATTGCGGCGTGGGTGGCGATCGCCGGTCTGTCCGGCGCGGCCGAGGGGCCGGCGCGCGACGAGGCGGCGGCGGCGCTGCGGCGGGGGGTCGCGTTCTTTCGCGAGAAGGTCGCGGTCGAAGGCTCCTACCTGTGGACGTACAGCGAGGATCTCTCGAAGCGCGAGGGCGAGGGCGTCGCGCGGCCGACGGTCGGCTGGGTGCAGCCGCCAGGGACGCCGTCGGTCGGTTCGGTGATGCTCGAGGCGTGGGAGGCGACCGGCGACCGCTTCCACCTCGACGCGGCGATGGAGGCCGCGCAGGCCCTGGTGCGCGGACAGCTCGCCTCGGGCGGCTGGGACTACTCGATCGAGTTCGACCCGGCGCGGAGGAGGAAACTCCCCTACCGCTCCGATGGCGGGGCAGCCGGGAAGAACGTCACGACGCTCGACGACAACACCACGCAGTCCGCCGTCCGCTTCCTGCTGCGCGCCGACCGCGCCTGCGCCTTCACGAACGCGGCGATCCACCGGTGCGTCACGTCCGCCCTCGAGAGCCTGCTCGCCGCCCAGTACCCGAACGGCGCGTGGCCGCAGCGGTTTGAGACGCCGCCGGATGCCTCGAAATTCCCGGTGAAGCCGGCCTCGTATCCCGACTCGTGGTCCCGCGAGTTCCCGAAGCGCGACTACAAGGCCGACTACACCTTCAATGACAACGCGCTGGCGGACCTGATCGACACGATGTTCGAGGCCTCGCGTGTCCTGGCCGACCCCGCCGCGGGCGGCGCCGCGAGGACCCTGGGGGCGGCCTGCCGGACCGCGGCGGGGAAGGCCGGCGGCTTCATGCTGCTCGCCCGGATGCCCGAGCCCCAGCCCGCGTGGGCGCAGCAGTACGACGCGGACATGCATCCCTCGTGGGCGCGCAAGTTCGAGCCCCCCTCCATCACCGGCGGCGAGTCGCAGGGCATCCTGCGAACCCTGATGCTGCTCTACCGCGAGACCGGCGAGCGCCGGTTCCTCGAGCCGATCCCTCGCACGCTGGACTATCTCCGCGCGTCGCAGCTGGCGGACGGACGGCTCGCGCGGTTCTACGAGCTCAAGACCAACCGGCCGCTCTACTTCACGAAGGACTACCGCCTCGTCTACGACGATGGCGACCTGCCGACGCACTACTCGTTCAAGGTCTCCAGCGACCTCGACGGGATCGCCCGCCAGTACGAGCGGCTCGCGAAGGAGGCGTGGAAGGCGCCCGCCGATGACCGGCGCCCGCCGACGCTCGACGGTGGAGCGCGGAAGGCCGCCGCCGCCGCGATCGCCGCGCAGGATGCCCAGGGGCGATGGGTCGAGGGGGGCGGGCTGAAGTACCACGAGCCGAGGGACCCCTCGGCGCGCGTGATCCGCTGCGACACCTTCGTCCGCCACGTCCGCGCCCTGAGCCGTTTCCTCGCCGCGACGAAGCCCGCGCCGTGATCGGAGCGCCGGCGCCGTCCCCGGACGGCGGGGCTGCGACGAACCGTCGCGGGTTCAGACCACGGTCCCCGGAAGCGGACCGCCGGAGCCGCGACCGGGGGTCGCGGCCCTACGCATGGGGGCGCAAGGTCCGCCGCGATCGCCGATCGCGGCTACAGAAGACACCTCGCGACAATGTTGCCTATGCCTCCGGCGCGCCGAGGGCCTCGACGTCCGCACGCATGCGGGCGAGGGTTTCCGCATCGAGCACGAGCGAGGCGGCCGCGGCGTTCTCGAGGACGTTCGCGACCTTGCGGGCGCCGCACAGGGCGATGGTGAGGCCGGGCTGGGCGACGGTCCACGCGATGACGAGCTGCCCGAGCGTGCAGGCGTGCGCGGCGCACAGGTCCTTCCATCCGTCCAGCATCGCGAGTACGCGCGCGCGGTTGGCGGGCTTGAACCACGGGATCATGTTGCGGAACTCGTCGGCGCCGAACGTTCGGTCCATGCCGATCTTCCCCGTCAGCAGACCCTGCTCGAGCGGGGAGTAGGCGAGGACCGCGATGGAGTGGCGGCGGCAGTAGGGCAGCACGTCGGCCTCGATCGCCCGGTCGAGCATGCTGTAGCGCGGCTGGCAGGCGCTGAGCTCGCCCGCGGCGCGGTAGGCGTCCATGTCGGCCGTCGTCGCGTTTGAGACGCCGATCGCGCGGATCTTGCCCTGCGCGCGGAGGTCCATCAGGCACGCCATCGTGTCCTCGATCGGCGTCTTGTCGGGCTCCATCGCCTGCCAGTGCGTCTGGTAGAGGTCGATGCGGTCGGTGCCGAGCCGGCGGAGGCTGTCCTCGATCTCGATCCGGATCGTGTCCGGCCGCAGCGAGCGGCGGACAACGTGCGCGCCCTGCGTGAACCACTCGCTGCCGCGCGCGTCGCGGGTCCACAGGCCGCACTTCGTCGCGATCAGGACCTTGTCGCGGCGGTCGCGGACGGCCCGTCCGACGAGTTCCTCGCTCTTGCCGTGTTCGTACAGGGGGGCGGTGTCGATCAGGTTGATGCCGGCATCCAGCGCGGCGTGGAGGGTCCGCACGGACTCGTCGTCGTCCGAAGGCCCCCACCACGGCCCGCCGCCGATCGCCCACGCCCCGAACGCGACGCACGAGGCCTGCATGTCTGTCGTTCCGATCCGCCGGTATTGCATCGTCCGGTCCTCCCGTTTCGGGGCGCATCCTACCCGCCCGCCCGCGCGCCGTACAGCGCCGGCAGGGGGCGTCCTCATTGATGCACGGAGATCCCTGAGCATCGCTCCGGAAGTAGGGAAACTCCAAACTCCAAGGAAGTTGGAAGTGCAAAG